>CAYUAP010000013.1:0-57789 GCA_964442735.1 uncultured Planctomycetaceae bacterium
ATAATGTTTTAATTACAATACTAGTAAACGGGTGGCGTAGCCCGTGAATAATTACGAAATATTATAACTCAAAACACTCCAGTTCGCAGTAGCGGCGGCGGTATCATATCCAACCATGGCCGGTGGGAATTTTTTATGGGCATCAAGATAATTATGAAGTCCAACACCAATCTGCTTGAGATTGTTTGTGCACTGCATTCGACGTGCCGCTTCACGTGCTGCCTGAACTGCAGGCAAAAGCAATGCAATTAAGATTCCAATGATGGCGATAACCACCAATAGCTCAACGAGGGTAAAACCCCTCTTGTCATTACGTAACAACATATAAATGTCCTCCAATTTCTTTTTAGTACAACGTTCCAACCTCTATTTATACCAATTAATGCATCGTTTGCGAGATTTAATGGGCTAAACCATCTTTTCGCGGAGGTCTTCAGAACCGTACTTTAATAAAATAATAACAATTATGGCATTTAAGATCTTTATATACGATCTTAATCACAAATACATAAAGTAATTCGCAAAACAGTTTCCAAAAAGCAAGGGAAGCTTTTATTAAATGGAAATTTACATTTTCCTCTATATTTTAATCATATTTTAGACGACTGTCAATAAAAAAAGTTCGCAAAAATATAAAATTTAGTAAAGATTTTATCGGTTTAGCGAAAAAAGGTAATCTGTAGAGACGAGGTAATTTAATAGGTGGATATGAAATGTTAAAACGATTGTCTTAACAAGCGCTTCGAACTGTGTCTCTGTTTCCTCTTTATGTTATTTATAGTATGTTATTTATAGTATTTATTACGATATTCTTTAAGGGTGATTCCCATATTTTGCCGGAAGAGACGCATTAGATATTCCGGGTAATTAAAACCGGTTTCCGTGGCGATTTGTCGATAGGTCATATCGGTGGTAGCCAGGAGTTCACAAACATGACGAAGACGAACCTGGATAATGACCTCGTGAATCGTTTGATTCAAAACACTTTTAAACCTGATTTCAAGGGCCATACGTGATAGGTGGACATGCTTGAGTACTTCGCCGGGAGTGATTCCACGACACGCGTTTTCTCGAATAAACTGAAGGGCATCGGATAATTTTTGATCGGCGGTTGCAATGATATCGGTAGATTCGCGAACAACAACGCCACGTGGAGGCATCATAATCGATTGTTCCGGAACATAATGTTCGTTCATCATACGAGATAACAGGTCTGCCGCTTGATAACCGATTCGCTGTGGATCCAAATCGACACTGGTCAACGTCGGATAACCTAATGTACATAAACATTCGTCGTTTCCAATTCCAGCTACGGCAATCTGTTGCGGAACTTTAATGCCGACCGCACGACAGGCTTGAAGCAGATGAAACGCGGTATCGTCATTACAGGTTATAATGGCGGTTCGCTCCGGAAGATTGTCAATCCATTTTCGAAGTCGGGTCAACTGATGATTATTCAATTTGGACAGTTTTGTATCGGTTCCCAAAAAGAGCGAAGTGTATTTCAGATCTTCTTTTTCCATTAACTGTTGAAAACAGGAAAAACGATAATCCATAGATCGATTGGTATAGAAATGATATCCGAAATAACCGAACGAAAAAAAACCATGTTCCCGAAAATGCTGATAGAGAAGTTTAACGACTTCTTGATCGTTTGGCCCTATATTCGGAATGGACGGAGTTATAATATTCCGCCGAAGATCGATGGTCGGCAACTTTAATTCCAGAATGGTCTCCAATAAATGATTATCGTTTATACGGGCAAGAATACCGTCTCCCTTCCAGTTCTTTAACCATAATGGGGGAGGATCGTCCAGACCCCGGGGAACGTATTCGATGATCCATTCCTGATGTTCTCGATTATATTGGCCAATTCCCCGAATCAGTTCCCGTGCGTATGTTCGTGTCGATTCAATTAGTACGGCAACTCTTTTTCGCTCCTTGTCCATTGGAATATACCCTTGATGTAAAATACCCTATTTATCTGTTTTGAATGAAACTTTAATATTTTATAATAAATATATAAGATATTATAGATTATTTTTGTTGCATTGCCAATGGGATCCTGGTATTATGGTAATTAGAAAAATGAAATATTTTTTAGGAACATGAATGTTCCGCCTGCCTTCAGGGAATGTAAACACCCCGTCCTATATTGGCTAAAAGCAATAATATATAAAAGCAATTATATAACAGATAGAGGAACCGTATTGATGAAACAAAAGAGTTTGATTTTCTTGAATGAACAGTATAGTAATTGTAATTGGTTGAAATTTGCACTGATAATGGGCATATGTTTAATCCTGTCTTCTCGAACGATTTACGCGGAAGACGACATTACAGCGGAGAATTTGGAAGGATACGCGCCATTATTTCCATTTGTTATAACCTATGCCGATCCTGGAAATGTAACGAGTATGGGTCATTTAATTCAAGGACCGGCGGGTAAAGATGGATTTGTCAAGGTTGTCAATGGCCGCTTTGCCACAGATGCGGGTCCGATTCGATTTCATGCAACGAATTTAACCGGACCCGCCAATTTTCCGACCCATGCGGAAGCGGATAAATTAGCGGAACGCCTTGCTCGATTCGGTTTTAATTGTGTTCGACTTCATTATTTTGATTCGGCCTACGGGACCTTTAAATTCGATCCGGAACCGGGAATTATTGCCCCGAATGAAAAAACACAGAAGAAACTCGATCCGGTCCAACGGGACAAGCAGGACTATTTAATTGCCGCCCTCAAAAAACGTGGTATTTATGTCGATATGAATCTTCATGTAGCACGATTTTGGGATGAACGAGACGGGTTTACCGGAAATCGACCTTGGGCCGATAAAGGTCTGGATAATTTCGAGCCACGAATGATCGAGTTGCAGAAGGAATACGCACGAGAACTCTTAACACACGTCAATCCATATACCGGGCTGGCCTATGTGAACGAGCCGTCCATAGCCATGATTGAAATTAATAATGAAAACAGTCTGACCACTCTGAATCGGTCCGGGGGATTGAAGACACTTCCCGAACCCTATCAGTCGGAATTAAAACGGCAATGGAATGTCTGGCTCAAGAAGAAATATAAAACGACAGACGAATTGCGTACGGCCTGGCATCATAAATCGGAACCACTTCATGACGAACAGATTAACGATGGTTCATTTTCTGATCCTGTCAAATTCGGCAAGGAGTGGATCTTTTCTAAAGGAACAAGTCAAGCCACAGCAGAAGTGAAGGATGGTGTTCTAACTCTTCAGATAACAAAACCGGGAGAAGAATTCTTCCCAAAATTTTTCCGTAATATAAAAGTAAAAGCGAATCAGATCTATACGTTTTCATTCCGTATTCGCCGAACATCAGGACAAGGCAATGCGACTCTTGGTCTGGCAGTTGCGGACGGGGGCAATAACGGCTGGCGGTCATTGGGATTTCACCAAACATTTGACGTAACGGCGAAGTGGAAAAAACATCTCTATTGCTTCGAATCAAGCGAGGATTCTGCGGAAGCACAGATTCAGATAACCCGTTTTCCTGTTGGAACCTATGAAATAGACGATCTATCGTTCCAATGTGGTACGGACGAAACGTTTGCCTTCAACGGTTCGTTGGAAGAGGGAACAGTATCCCCCTGGCAAACAATGTCCAAACAGTCGGGAATCGATTTCGCACAGTTTCTATTCGATACGGAACATTATTATTGGAATGGAATCAATAACTTCCTGAAGGATGTTCTTCATGCGCGCCAGATAGTCTCCGGAACGCAGTTGGGGTACAGTCCTTCTTCGGTTCAGGCACAACTTGATTATGTCGATCATCATGCCTATTGGTGCCATCCCAGTCCGGTCAGTAAAGACTGGCGTATCGGAAACAGAGCGATGGTTCGTACCTTCAGTTCTCTTTTGGGCTTAATGACACCTCGCGTATACGGTAAACCGTATACAGTCAGCGAGTACAATCATCCGTTCCCCAATCTTTATGGAACGGAAGGTCAGCCCATGTTACGGGCCTATGGTCGATTCCAGGGCTGGGACGGTGTTTTCGAATATACCTATAATCACAGTCACGATTTCGAGCCGACGAGTAATACCTATTTCTTTAGTATTATTGCACGTACAGATGTTCTCGCACACATGCCTGCCTGTGCCGCCATTTTTTTACGTGGTGATGTTCAAGAGGGCAAAAAAACGATTGTCACGCATTGTAACGAAGCGGAGACGGCAAAAATGTACGCTTCAAACGGTGGAAATACTCCTTCAATTCAGACTGGAGGGGTTGATGGGCGCCAGGCATTGGTCCATAAAGTTGCGGTGGTCCTGGGAGAAAAGTCTCTTGGTTCCTCCGATATTATTACCGATCCCAACTCGCTTGATAAAATCAATGCCCGGATAGTTGTCAGTGATACGAACGAGCTTTTCTGGAATCGTGAAGAGGAGAAGTCTCCCTACTGGATGGTTAATACGGTCAATACGAAGTTGTTTACCGGATTCCCCGCAAATCGAAAAATCGATATTGGTAATGTATCTCTCTCGATTGGTAAAACACGAATGAATTGGGCGACTGTTTCACTGGTTTCGCGTTTTGCCCAAGGGTTCGGAGAACAGGGAAAAGCGAATATTCTTCTGACCGCAACCGGATATTGTGGAAATAAAGATATGAAGTTCGATACAAAAGTGGCCGAAACTTCATTAAAATTATCCGATTGGGGGACCGGTCCGATTATGAATGAAGGAATTCCTGCCGAGATTCTTCTGCCGGCTAATCCGAAGAAGACACTCTGTTACGCTCTTGATACTGATGGTCAACGTAAACTGGAGGTCCCTGTTCAACTGATTAAAAAAGGTGATAAAGAATATACTCAAATAAAAATCGATCCCAAATATAAAACCATTTGGTATGAAATCAATATTCAGGAATAGTTCCCTGTGGTGAATGTATTCGTGAATTTGATTTATGCGAGTCGTGAATACAGAAGAGGCCGGAGTTCCGGTTCGTCTTAACGTATCCCCGTTACTATTGTTATCGTTATGGATTTCGGCGAGGTTTTATCGACTGCCACTTTTATCTCAAATGGTCACAATCCATTTGTGGGTACGGACAATGCCCGCCGATCCTGGTTTAGTAATGTACTATTATTGAGAAGTGTATTCTTGATAATTCATGTCATATATTAGTTAATGTTATTTGTGTTGGAGAAAATCATGAAATTGAGAAAAAAAATGAAGAACACCGGTTTTACATTGGTGGAATTACTGGTTGTTATTGCGATTATTGGTATTTTAATTGCATTACTTTTACCTGCGGTTCAGGCAGCACGAGAAGCGGCTCGTCGTATGCAGTGTACGAATAATCTGAAACAACTTGCCTTGGGCTGTCAAAACTATCTGGATACACATTCGAAGTTTCCAGCGGCGCGAGCCCAATTCTATAATTATACCAGAGCGGCTAGTGCCTGGGGAACGACTTTTATTATTCTTCCTTTTGTAGAACAACAGGCGATTTATGATCAAGCACTTCAAAATATGAAGAAGTATGGTGGAAGTGGTGCATATCCGGATTATGCGTATCCCGCAACGGTGATTAATACTTTTAGCTGTCCCTCGGACTCTAATGCCGGAGTTAAAGGAGATGATGGCTGGGGGAGTAGTCCCCGAGGCGAAGACGGTCGAATTCGTGTCAGTTATTTAACATGCCGTGGTGATTCCTTTAAGTTAATGGAATGGGCAGACTGGTTGCCGAATGATCCTTCAGCCTATCCGAGTTACAAGTCGGCATCGGAACGTGCCGGGTTTGCCCCCTTCCAGTTTAAGGGAACAGAAGGTATTACCGATGGAACAAGTAATACGATAGCTTGGGGAGAAACGGTTACCAGTGATGGGACTCAAGATCCGCATATAAAATCAGGGGTTGCTACCGGTTTTTCAAATAATAATAGCTATTTGAGTCTTTGTTATGCGACGATGAGTGGTGGTTCCCAGCAAGGATTTATCAATGGGTCAAGTTCGGTAACTTCTTCTGTTGCTGTTTCCCACAAGGGAGCGCGTATGGGCGATGGTCGATATCAGATAGCCGGCTTTAGTACGATTTTTCCACCGAACTCCATTTCATGTCAACATTCAGACGGTTTGGAAATGCGTATGCTTCGTACTCCTTCCAGTAACCATGCCGGAGGTATTAATGTTTCTCTGTTCGACGGTTCCTGCCGGTTTATCAGTGAAACCATTGATGCCGGAACCTATACGACCCCCCATGCTCTTCCCTATTTCGGAAAAAGTATTTATGGTGTCTGGGGTGCTATGGGATCGACCTGTGGTGGTGAAACCGTTACGTTATAATTTAGTAGGAACTCTAATATATTCGAGGATATCAATGAAAAAAAGAATAAATAAAATTTCCCTGGTGATTGTCACCTTGCTGGGATTGGTTTTTATGACACAATTTGGGTGCGGTGGTCCGAAAAAACCTTCCGATTTACCAAAATTATATTCATGTACACTAACGGTGACCCAGGACGGTTCCCCTTTAGCAGGAGCAACCGTACTGCTTTTTTCGGAGGACAAGTCATTGAATAAATGGAATATTTCGGGAATAACGGACGCGTCGGGAGTTGTGAAAATGAATACACATAATTTCAAAGGCGTTCCGGTTGGTAATTATATTGTTACGGTTACCAAGGTTGAGCAGGAAGGTTCCGGACTCGTTGAGATCAACGGAGAAATGATGACGAAGCCGACCAAGAACTTTAATCTGGTGGAAGAAGTGTATATGGACAAGGACAAGTCACCTCTCAAACTGATACAAGAGGCCAAGTCCAATACCCAGGAGATCAAGGCGGGCAAGAAGGTCAGAATCGAAGTAACGAAGAAGATGGAACTAGCCGTTTGATTTTAGAAGGATTTTAAATGACAGATAAAGAAAATACGCCGCGTAAAATGAACCTGCAACGTCTTCAGGAGATGCGGGACAAGGTGGACAAAACACCTTTATCCATTCCGGAAGAGGAGATCGTTCAGCGGTATGAAAAATTGTACACAGGGTGTGTCAACGATGTTCTTCGGGAATTATGCCTGACGAATCAGGCATTTCCGGAGTCGATTCTCCCGGTTCGGGAAGAGATGGTTGTTGCAGGTTTTGCGTTTACGATTCGGTCCAATGCGGATCCGACAGTTGCGGGTGAATTGGAATTACGGGTCGATATGTTGGCCGAACTGGGACCTAATATGGTTTGTGTCTGGAATGCCAACGGTGAAGATCATGCTTCCCATTGGGGAGGGGTTATGACGCGAATGTCGAAAAAACGTGGCGTTCGCGGCGCGATTATCGACGGTGGTATTCGTGATACGAAGGATATTCTGGATCAGGGGTTTCCTATCTGGTGCCGATATCGAACTTCCAATGGTTCGCTGTCTCGGGCCAAAATAACAGGATATCAGGTTCCGATCCGATGTGGTTCGGCTATTATCAAACCGGGTGATTTGATTCTCGCCGATATTGACGGTGCTATCGTTATTCCACGAGGGTTGGTCATACCGGTTCTGGAACGTGCCGAATCGATCGAACATAACGAAGGTGAATTTAAAGATTGGATTGACGCCGGACTCTCCCCGAAGGAAGTCAATGATCGCGGCGGTTATTTCTAATTTCAAACGGTAAATGATTTTATTTGTAATCACGGATAACACTGATTTTTCACCGATGGTCTTTTGAAAAATAATGTTTGTGATAATAAAATAGGTGATAATAAAATAATTGGCCTGTAATATATTTTTTAGGTTCATTATTATAAAACACCATATTATAAAACACTGTATTATAAAACACTGTATTGCAAAACGCTATATTTTTCAGTAAACTATTGTGGTTATAGAGGTGTACCGTGATTTCAAGATTATCTTGTTTACACTTTTTGTATGAAAACTGGCAGTTTTCTACCAATAAAAGGTGGGAGTCATTACTACTCCGGATAGAGGAGGTACAATGCCGATATCCGGAGTTTTTATACATACATTCAAACAGTAAATGAATTTATTTGTAACCACGAATACACTGATTTTTATTGATAGTCTTTTGGCAAATAACGTTTAAGATGATAATATTTTACCACCTTATATTATTTAAATTTGTTATTGCAAAAAGCCATATTTTGGAAACAGTTAGTGTTTTTCCGTGATTTTTGCGACTTTAAAATAGATTTTGTTTACATTTTGAGTACATATGGAATTTGATTGCATATAGAGTTGCATATAGAATTTGAGTGCATATAGATAGGAGCTAAAATGCAGCAGATACAACAGGTCCCCGAAGAAAAATCGGAACGCAGCCAGTCAACCGAGGTATTGTTTAAGAGTTATAAATGGTATATGCTTCTTTTACTCTGGGGCGCTTTTTTTCTCAATCAGGGAGATCGTCAATTATTTAATAATGTCCTGCCGCTCATAGAGAAGGACCTTGGCCTTAGTTCGGTTCAGTTGGGCTGGGTTGTGACGTATTTTACGATTTTTTATGGAATATTTGTTCCGATCGCGGGCTATGCGGGCGATGCCATTCAGAAACGACTGGTCGTTTTTTTGAGTCTTTTGGTATTCAGTTTTGGAACGTTGGCCACAGGTCTTGTTCCCCATGCAGAAATGATAACAAGTTGGATTCCCGGATCGCCGAATACCTGGTTTTCGGCAACAATGGTTTGTTTGACGATGTTGATAATTCTTCGGAGTATTGCTACGGGTATAGGGGAGGCCTTCTATTATCCGGCGGCCAATTCCCTGATATCAATCTATCATTCCCAAACGCGGGCAACGGCTATGGCGATTCATCAGACGGCCAATTATACCGGAGTTGTTTTTGGTGGAACACTTGCAGCACTGATCGGTTTTCAATTCGGCTGGCGGGTTGCATTTTATTCGTTTGGATTCATCGGTATTGTTTGGGCGTTTATGATTTTCTTTTTGTTCCGAAATGATCAAAAAGATTTTAAACGACTTCGAATGGAGAAGGCTGGTTCTGCCAGCGAGGCACAGAAACCGGTATCGGACAAGGTTCCGTTGGGGAAAGCACTGAAGGCGATTCTATCGCGTCCGACCTTCTATCTACTTTCCCTGGCGTTTGGCGGAATGTGTTTTGTCAATGTCGGTTATTTAACCTGGATGCCGAAATATCTAATGACCCAATTTAATGTTTCCGGACCTTGGGCCAGTTTCAATTCAACGTTCTATCACCATCTTTTAGCATACGTTAGTGTTTTTGTCGCGGCGGGTTTGTCGGACTATTTATCGAAAAAGGTCTTGAATATTCGAATGCAAATGGAGTTTATCGGTCTGTTATTCGGTACACCTTTTATTTGGCTGATGGGATCGTCCCATGATTTAACGGTCGTTTATATTGCGCTGGCCGGATTCGGTTTGTTCCGCGGTATTTACGATTCCAATTTGTTTGCGGCCATGTTCGATGTTGTCGAACCGGAATATAGAGCAACGGCTTCCGGAATCATGTTGTCGTTTGCGTTTGTCATTGGGGCATTATCACCGGTTGTCATAGCGAAAATGGCCAAAGGTCTGGACGATAATTTCGGACCGGGACTCTCAATGCTAGCCTGGGCCTATCTGATTTCCGCGTTTCTGGTCCTGATTGCCATTTTCTTCTTTTATAAAAAGGATCGTACAGCGGCGGAAAAGGAGCGATTATGAAATTAACCATGTTTCTTCCGTTTAATCCCGATTTGAGTTGGGATTTGGCACGACAGGTGGGGGTTACCCATGCGGTCGTCAAGCTGGCTCCGGAACTAACAGGAATGAATCCGCCTTGGGAGCCCGATGTTCTGCGCGAAGCGAAGAACCGATTTAATCGGGCTGGTCTTCAATTACTCGGTTTGGAAGGCGATCCGTTTGATATGAATCGAATCAAGCGAGGTTTGCCCGGCTGCGAGGAAGATTTCGAACGTTACCGTTCCATGTTAAAATATATGGGGGAACTGGAACTGCCGTTGTTATGTTATAATTTCATGGTGGGTGTCGGTTGGTATCGTAATCGAACGGATATTCCCGAGCGTGGAGGGGCAGTGACCAGTGGTTTTTTTCAGAAGTACGAACCGGAACAGACGGAGGAGATTGTTTCAAGGGAGGCTGTTTGGAATAATTACGTTCGTTTTATAGAAGAGGTTCTTCCGACTGCGGAGCAGTCTGGCGTTCAAATGGGTCTTCATCCGGACGATCCACCTGTCCCATCGTTACAGGGATTCGGACGTATTTTTGGGTCTGCGGCCGGATATCGACGAGCCATGGCCCTTTCTTCGAGTCGTTCGCATGGAATCACCTTTTGTCAGTCGAATTTTTACGCGATGGGCGAGAATGTACCTAACTTGATACGCGAGTGGCGGGATAGAATCGTCTTCTATCATTTTCGAGACATTCGTGGTTGCGCAGAATCCTTTACGGAAACATTTCACGATAATGGTGAACATGATATGCGGGCCGTTATTGCAACTTTAAAGGAAATTGGCTATACTGGACCTGTTCGAACGGATCATGCGCCGAGTATGGGAGGCGAAGGTAAAGCTAATGGATATAAAATACTGGGTCATTTATTTGCAATAGGTTATCTAAAAGGATTATGGGAAGGAGTACCTGAAATATCATGAAAACGGCACTTGTAACAGGCGGGAGTCGAGGTATCGGGGCGGAAATCGTTCGTGCCTTGGCGAAGGAAGGTTTTTTTGTAGTCATTAACTGTTTTCACGGCGTCCCGGATGCGGAAAAAGTCCTTAAAGACGTCGAAAACGCTGGAGGGAAGGGGACCGTTATATCTGCCGATATTGGTAAATATAACGAAATTCAGCGACTTTTCAATACAATAGAGAAGGAGATCGGCAATGTTGACGTTCTTGTCAATAATGCGGGAATTGAGATTCGGAAGCCGTCAACGGATTATGAAGAAGAGATTTATGACCTGATGATGAATACCAATCTGAAAGGTCCCTTTTTTTGTTCGCAGCGGGCATTACGGACCATGAAGTTAGCAGGCTGGGGACGCATTATCAATATATCATCGATTCACGAACAGCGTCCCACGGGCAATCGCAGTATCTACAGTATTAGTAAAGGTGGACTATGGAGTATGACCCGGGAACACGCCCGGGAATTCGGTCTCTATGGTATTACGGTCAATAGTATTGCGCCCGGGGCGATTCGAACGGATCTCAATCGGAAGGTCTTGGAAGATCCCGCCTATGAGGCACGTGTCGTTAAGAATATTCCCGCAGGTTATATTGGTGAACCAACGGATATTTCCGGACTGGTCGTTTTTTTAACAACAGAAGCGGCACGGTACATTAATGGTTCGGCTCTTTATGCCGATGGTGGTCTGGCCTTGTGCTAAAGTCGGGGAGGGGGTATAAATGGAATCCCGTTTCTCGGATGTACTGCAATTATAAATATAAACAAGGAAAATAAAAAATGAAAAATTTTTGGTTTCGGATAATGTTATGGGGGTTTTTTATGATGACCATTCTATCGACGAATTTGGTCGTAAATTCGGAAGAGGTACCATCGCTGGAGGCAATGTATCAGAAGGTCAATGCGGAGTTTGAGCGTGATCTGGCGTTATGGTATCCGCTTTCAATTGATAAAGAACGGGGCGGGTTCCATTCGATCATCGAACGAGACTGGACACTTCAGCCGTATAAAACGAAGGGAATCGTCCAGCAGGCGCGTATGGCCTGGGTTGCGGCGGAAGTCGCGATCCGTCGTCCGGAGAAAAAAGCGGAATATAGTCAATATGCGATTCACGGTTTCCATTTTCTCCGTGACTGCATGTGGGACAAGGAGTATGGTGGATTTTATTGGGAGGTCAATGCGGACGGTACTCCGTTTACCCTGGAAATGTCAGAAATGAAGCATGCGTACGGAATATCATTTGCGATTTACGGATTGGCCAACGTCTATCGTCTGACGAAGGACGAGGAAGTTTTGGCCCTGGCAAAAAAAACATTCGAATGGCTTGATAAAAATGGGCACGATGCCGAAAATATGGGATATCGAGAAGCGTTCTATCGGGACGGAAAGCCCATGATGACTCCTCCAAAAGATCGTCCGACGGTATTAGTTGGTAAAACACGTGAATTGCTCGGTTGTAAATCAATGAATACCCATCTTCATCTTCTGGAAGCCTATACGGCACTCTATGAAGTCTGGAAGGACGAGACATTACGTAGTCGATTGGAAGAACTTTTGGTCATTATGCGGGACAAGGTTCCGACCTGGCCGGGCGCTATGCGTCAATTTTTCCGTGGTGATTGGACGCCTGCGGCCACCTTTGTCTCCTTCGGACATGACGTGGAAAACGCCTATCTTTTAGAAGAGGCAGAGCATGTTCTAGGTAATCCCTCCCTGGCAACGACTCGAAAATTGGCCCGATCTTTAGTTGACCATTCTCTCAAATATGGTTGGGATGAAACCCATGGCGGTTTCTATTATGACGGTGCCACCTTCGGACTCCCTGCCGATAAAACGAAATTCTGGTGGGTTCAGGCGGAAGGTTTGAATGCCCTTCTTCTAATGTACCAGCTTTATGGGGATGAAAATCCGGAATATTACAAACAATTCGTTAAACAGTGGAATTTCATAGAGAAATTCATTTTAGACGCGCAATACGGAGGCTGGTTCCCCGTAACGAATGACGATGGATCGAATCCACGTGGCCTGGATAACCGATTTTCACAGGTCACAAAAGGACTGGAGAAGGCGCATTTGTGGAAAACCGCCTATCATGAAATTCGTGCCCTGCTCAATACAGCCGATAATCTCAAAAAAATTATTTCCGAGAAGAAAAAATAAAGGTATCAATACAATTCCCTTTGAAACCACAGATTTCGTTGTTTAATAGGGATTGTTTATACTGTACGACATTATAAATTCGGCATTTCCTGCGAGCGCGGACGCCATGCCTGACGGTAGGCAGGTCTCGTCCGCTCCTCAAAAACAGGCGACTCGCCTGTTTTGAAAAATAGACTTTTATAACAACCTTGAGTATACCGATAATAGAGTATTTTATTAGAGCGGTTATTTTTTCCTGCTGTTCACAGGGTAGTGTAATAAAATCTGTTTTTTTTACAGACAGACGGGAACGAACATCACGTCCATGTCTCCTCAAAAAACACAAATGTTTTATCCCCGTTGTTAATATTATCCCTTTTTCTCTATTCTTTAATTTTATTAACTTTATTGCGAAGAATATCACGTTCGATATGACAATTTTCTTCATCAACACCATCAGGAAGTTTAAATGTTAGGGGACGGTTGGGAACTTCCGGAATGGTATCGACGATTTTTCCATATTCGGACTTGGGAAGCTCCGGTTTATCTTGACAACCTGTCAAGTTAATTATTACGGTAATTGCCAAAATTCCCAATGTAATGTTTATAATACGATTAAAACTGACCATTTTTTCTCCTTAAAAACTATAAACATTCCAGAAAGACGCTATACGGTCGTTATTCGACGCATTTATTTATGTTTTAAGGCGCTTCTGCCGTATAATCTTTTATGTGGACGTCTTTCCCAATGTTAGTTATTGAATGATAATTAATATATAGTATAATCTCAATCGTGATTTTATGCAAGGATACGTCTTGTTTTGCTTGAGGTAGTTATTCGAATGATTTTCGGATAACTTAATACATTCGGAAAACGGTTTTCCGAAGGAAATTTTATACGATTTTAATACTTAATATTTGTTAAATATTGTTATAGTAATAAGTATTTGGGAAAATATTATCACAATCGGACGATTAAGAAGAAAGGTATATTTAAAGAAAGGTATAACAATGGACAGAACACCCTATCAGGACAAAATCATTAAACGTTATTATGAAAACAAGGATACGATAATGCTTCAAAAATTATCAGACCTGGTTGGTGAACTCTATCTTTCAGAAGGTAAAAAGCGTGCTCAATTGTGGAAACGCGCTGCCGCTGCTTTAAGTAATCTGAATGTTCCTGACTATCAGATAGAAAATCTGATTAGTCAGGATAAACCGGAACTTCTCGCGCGTTATCTTGAATCTCAAATGTAATAAACCCGTGAATCTAAACGTTTTCCGGAATAACAAACCCTTTTTGTTCGACGGGTCGGAGAAGTCGATTGGCTTCTTCGGCATGATTACCGATAAAGATCTCTTTTTCCGGATCGAAGGCGAGGGCGGATCCCAGTATTGGCGGAGTTTTTTTGAGATCAATTTTATTGTCTTCCAAATGGGCGGTCATTCTTTCCCAGATTAGGGAGAGATGCGGAACATGACGAATCTGATCGGTTATTTCCTGACAGGAAGTAATTTTTCCGGTTTGATGGGAAATATTGCCAAGATGAATCAAACAGGTGGATGGGTGAACCTGGTCAATGGAATAGGGATTTTTGGACGCGTTTCCACGAACCGCGTCAAAAAAGGCTTGATGATAACCGTCTAGATTTCCGGTAAAGGTACGAATTAATTTGCCATTCTTGTCAAACGCCTGATTGTCGAGAATGTATCCTCCTTCACAAACAAGTTGAACGCCGTATGCTTTTTTTTGAATCTGGTCCATTTCATGCTGGCTCCAATTCCCATTTTTCCAGAGAGATTTGTTTTTCGGTAGGGCACGCATTTCATAAATCATGGGGATCGGCTCCGTATCCCAAAAAATGATTTGTGTGTTGGGGGTTAAACCATCATCGTCATAACCAAAACGTCCGCCAACACTAACGACATGTTTCGGTGTTTTTTTGCAGCCGAGGGCAAAAGCGGCACCATCAAGAACATGAATACCCCAGTTTCCAAGTTCACCGTTACCATAATCCCAATCCCAATGCCAGTCATAATGAAGATTCATTCGATGTAAAGGTTTTTTAGGGGCGGGCCCACACCAGAGATCGTAATCAATTGTTTTTGGAATTTCGACGGGGCTGGCGACTTTTCCGATGGAGGTTCGCGCTCCGAATCGGAAGCAATGGACGTAAAGTGGTTTACCGAGATTACCTCCAAGCGCGAATTCAACGGCTTCATGAAAACCGTTCATGGACCGTGTCAGTGAAGTGGAATAAACGATTCGATTGTATTGGGCGGCGGCTTCCACCATTTTACGTCCTTCGAAGATTCCATGACTGGCCGGCTTCTGTACGAAGGCGTTTTTTCCCGCCTGACAGGCCCAAATTACCGACAGTGCATGCCAGTGGTTCGGGGTCGTTACCCAAACGGCGTCGATATCTTTACAATCCAGAAGTTTACGCAGGTCAGAAAATGTCTCCGGTTTTTCATCAAATTTAGCACATTCCTGGACGGCGTAACCGAGATTAACGGAATCGACATCGCACAATGCGGCAATTTGAACACCTTTTATTTGCCGACAGTGTTTCATATCGTTTCGCCCCATTCCGCCTATTTTGACTTTAGAACCTGTTCCGATTATTCCTAGTCGAATAGATTCGTTGGCTCCTCGAGCCCGGAGAAGTGCAGGGGCGGGAAATAATGATACTGCCGTTATGGCAAGAGTCTTCTTCAGAAAATTACGTCGATTTACCATTTGTGTTTTTCCTTTGTTAATACTGTTTTTTGTGTTAATACTGTTTATTGTGAATTTTTTAATATGAATGGAGGGAGAAAACTGCTCTAATATTAAAAACTCAAAATATGTTTTTAAACCATGAATATTATGGATGAACACTAATAGTTTACTGAATAATAAAGTGTTTGACAATAACGATTCTATAAAAAAATGGTATAGTATTGAAAACTGATAGTTTTCGATTCCGATATTATCTCAAAAAAATACATAATCCGGAAATGGGAAGTGAAGTGGCGAAAATACAGACCATGAAGTAGATTATTTTTGAACATGTCCCTAAAAAATCACCATAATGCAGGGGACAAAGCAAAACAAACATCTTCTGCTTCCAGGATAAATCGGAAAAGCGATCTTCACCAATAAAGGATCCGTTTGTTCCATTCCAATAACTGATTTTAGCAATGGAACAGCCGAAAAATGAATCTTTTTTCGAATCCAGTCTGAAGGGCTGGTTGATTTTATCATAGGGAATTCTCAATAAAATATCGGATCCGAGTGCGTTTATATTATGTTCTGTTACAATGGATTCAAGTGGGGATACAGGAAAAAATAATTCTGATTTCCTGTCATTTTTATTCAGGTTATTTATATGATAATAGGATGCAACTGTTTTTCCGTGTGGGGTAAAGGCTAAAAAAAGACCGGAGATTATTATAATCGTCATCGGTAACAGGAGATAAAAACCAAGAACATTGTGTAGATCGAAGAGAATACGTCTTTTCCCTGAAAAGAAATGAATTGACAGACGATTCTTCAGGAGTGTATACATGGAAAATCTTCCTGCTGGATACCATAAATAGAAACCGGTCAACAAGATCGGAAGGAATAATATCGTTGAACCGAAAACAATCCATTTTCCAATCTTCCCTGGCAATCCGAGTGTAGTATGAATTTTTTTGATCGTCCGAAAAAACGGGCCGGTTTTTTCCGGGCCCTGTCCTTTAATTTTTACAGTAAAAGGATCGACGTCAAGTAATAAACGTCTATTACCATATGTTCCTGTATTCAGAACGAATCGATAGGTTCTTCGCGGATTGGCAGGCCGAAAAATAGATTCGACGCGCGCATTATTTTGCCGCTCAAGTATTATTACAAGTTCATCCAATGAATATCGTTCGGACAAGAGGTTTTCATTATCTATATAGTATCGGTCGGGATCGACTAAATGCTCTATTTCATTTCGAAACATGTAGATACATCCCGTAATACAAAGAATTGCAAATATAAATCCACAAGAGAGTCCCAAAAAACGATGAATACTGTGGAGATAAACGCGAAATTTCATTATTGTACTCCTTGACCGTTTTCATGAAGAACGGTGGAATTATTCTCCGCTTTTTTTGTATTATTTTTAGGACGAATTGATTCGAAATAGGTTCGAATTATATGACGTTGATCTATAGGAATATCTTCATTTTTCAGAACAGATTCCATTTGTTTTTTATAGGTATTGTATATATCTCCGGATAGCGTTTTTATTTGTTCCGTTCTATGCTGTTCCGTACGGAAGACTTCTTTAACAGAGGCGCCTTCATCGCTTTGTATCCCGGAAATCTGATGTTGTTCTCTTGTGGACTGTAGTTCGTCGTTCGTTCCCCCTAATGGATTCGAAGCAGTGGTCCTGCCCGGCTGATTACCGGACGAGGACCCCTTCGCCATTGTTCCTTCCGTTGATTCTTTTCCAGTACAATTGTTTTTACAGGAGGCACAGGCGCCAGCACAATTTGTTTTACAGATACCCAGTCGGGTCAACTGACAATTCAGTTTTTGGGCCAGTTCCTTGTTTGACTTTTGCGAGTTGCATTTTCCAGCCAGTTTACAGGAGGTGTTTTTACATGACGCACATTTCTTTTCCTGCAATTCTTCCGCGAGTTGGTCCGTTAATTGTGCCAGTTGGTTCTGTTTTCGTTGACGAATCGTTTCAGCGGCGTTTTTGAGTTTTTGAACAAGCATTTCCCGGTCCTGACGTTTTATGGCATCGAAATCGATTTTTTCAAGTTCTGAAGATGCTGTTTCATAATCCTCCTCTAAAAGAGCTTCCGCTGCTTTTTGCGTCGATTGGCAATTAAGAAGTGCATGACCAATGTCTTTAAAGGATTGATCGGTCGCTTCCATATTAAATGAATCGACTACATTTTGTATTTCCTGTTCCATTTGTGATAAAACCGATAGACTTTTTTCAGGATCAGAACATGATTCTTCCAATATCTTTTGTAATTGTACGAGTTGGCGGTCCAGTTCCTTGAGATTTTCCTGGTCAGGATTTTCACAAATCATTTTTTTTAATGGTTCGTGCAAATCATTCTCTAATTCTGTTATAATTTCCATAACAGTTTCATTTGGCGTTTTTGCATCGGCCTGTGGTGATGATTGTATCATCAAAAATGTAATAAATGTCATTATAAAAAGCAAGCCGATTACAGAAATAAAAGTAGGGAGTCCCTGTATCGGAACTACTTCTTTAGGCTGTATACGTGGGAGACAATCCAGACAGTCTTCAATTTGCAGTTTTACGATTGGGTTTACTTCATATCTATCCGGCCTCGATAATAATTCCGACATTGTTAGAAAACGATTTTCAAGAGAGTAAAATCGATCCGTTCGTTTTTCTGCTTCCAGAGTATCATTATCGTTAAAAATGGCAGGTACAAGACCTCCAATAATACCAATCAGTAATATCATAGTGAAAAAGAAAACGGGCTCCACATCCATGTCTCGAAACAGGAAACAGAAAATATAGAAAATAATACCACCTATTTCCGAAAAGAGAAGGCCCGTTGTTATCGAATTGATCAATCGTTGATATAAAAGTCGACTTCTGATTTGTGCAAAAAGAGTGTTAAGACGATTGAGATCCGATTGTTTCAACAATTGTGAATTTGCTGTTTTTTTCATTTAGGTGACTCCTTTATATCTATTTAATTATTTAATTATTTAATTCCGAACTTCAGATTAATTCGCCGCAGATAGACATCCAAAACGAATATCAAGAGAGCGAGTAATAAAAGAAACGGACCTAACGGCATTAACATTCGTACTTGAGGCATTTGAACATTCTTGTAAATATCTTCCGGAGCAGGTTTGAATTGACCTCCGGAAATTTCTGCAATTCGTTTGAGGTATGCCTCGTTTACAGGAAGTACGTCCAGTTCATGATTCATTTCTGATTTATAGGTTCGACCAATATGAATCATTTTTTCTCCTTTGTTTTTGAGTACGGCTTCCAAAAGATAATTTTCCTGTTTTTTTCCCGGAAAAGAGGCCGCATATTTTCCGGGAGAAATGTAATCCATCTTCATAGAAAAATTATTTTGTGAAGAATCGATCACGGTTAATTCGACCTCCGCATTATTGATAAATTCATCGTAAACATTTCTTGCTTCCAGTGATACCGTGATAATGCCATTTTTAGATATCGTTTGTAGTTCGGAATGTCCGGTGGAACTTTTTCGCATGGTGTATCGAAGTATTTGTGACCAAAAACGGGAATATTCCGGCCAGTCTAACCATTCCGCAGACCAGCGCCCATTGACATCGGAGGTAAAAGCGAGTGAAATACCAAGACCATAGCGCCAGGAAACCAGTAGAGGATCTCCCGACTCCGTTTCAAGATGTATTTCACTTGATTTTTTCGGACGAACGATAACGTTTCCCAAAAGTGGAGGAATGTTTTTCATCGGGATATTTTTCAATAGTGGCAGAATAGATTTAGGAACAGGAAAAAATGGATTTTCCGAAAGTGCAGAACGATCTGCCATTGTCGTTTCTCTAGCGAATATTTGTGGAACAGAACGGGGATCTGTACAGGCGTAAAATCGGCCATGTCCATCCCGGGCAAGTTTTTCCAGAAGAAAACGATCACAGTCTCCCATACCTACTGTTGAAATGGTAATATTCCGGGCGACGATTCGTTTTATAATACTATCGTAATCACCGGGAGTACTATGTCCGTCTGTCAATAAAATAATATGCTTGAATTTCGCATCGGCTCGTTGTAGTTCCTGACAGGCTTCGTCCAGTGCTGTGTAGATGTTCGTTCCTCCTTCGGAAGTGATAGTTCCGATCATTTGATGAATACTCGAAGGTGTAGTCGTATTCTGTAAAGGGACAATTTTGTGTGGAACAGTATCAAATGCGATCAAAGAGATATAATCCTTCGAAGAAAGGAGTTCGACAACACCCTTGGCCGCATCTTTAGTTAAGGACAGTTTTTCACCTTCCATAGAACCGGAACGATCGAGAACAAGTCCTATTGCGAGGCCCGGCATTTCTTTTTCCTTTTCGAAATCGGATTCAACCGGAAATATCTCGGACAGAGGTGTTTTATAATAACCTCCGAGTCCGAACGCATTTTCACCTCCGAACATCATGAATCCACCACCGGAATACTCAACATAATTATGAATCATCTCCATTTGAGCTAGAGACAGGGCGTCGGCCGGAATATTGGAGAAGATTACAGCATCGTATTTTTCCAATTCCCCTAATTCGTTGGGAAATCCCTCTTGCGGACGAACGTCGACATGAATACCTTGTCCCTTCATGGCCTTGACAAATTCATGAATACTCTCCGGGTTTTTATCGATCATTAAAATGGTCGGATTACCTTCCGTTGGAACGGAGATGAAATTGGAATTGTTATCGACAATGGTATCTTTATCCACTTCGACCGATGCCTTGATGTCCAATTTTTTCGATTCGTCTCCGTCCAGATCGAAGGAAAATGTTTTTTGGCCCGGTACAAGGGATATCGACTGTATTTCGGTTCGGTGTCCGTTTCGAAACAGAGATAAATTACCCGATGTTTCAATATTACTTCGCACGGAAACATTAACACAAAAAGGTTCTCCTTTTCGAACGGATGATGGAGCGGAAATATCGTAGATCTGAACTTCCGGACGGGAATTTTCGGGGAGTGGAACCGTTGTAATTGGTATTTCGCTTTGGAGTGCGGCAGTGAATGCGTTGCCTTGCGTTTCGTTCCCGTCGGAAAGAAGAACGAGTTGAGCAGACACGTCATGTTTTATTCCCGATATGGCCGAAAATAGAACGCGTTCCATATTCGTTTCACCATTGAGATCATCCGAGTCTGCTCTTTTTTCGTTTCTAACCGTTTCGGAAAAATAAAGCGTTTTATATTGTCTCGTCTGATCGAATTTCATGACACGTTGTATGTAATCATAACCGAATTGCTTCGCCGAATCGTCAATAGATCGGCTTTCATCCATTAAAAAAATCGTTTCTTTTTTTGTGGAGGGACGTTCAATAGTTAGGCCCGCGATTGCGATAACAACGAAGAAAACAATAATCATTCGAGTCATCAGAATGATATTTTTTTGAAAACGGGAATAATCGACCAGAGATCGGTAATGGGTACAGATAACTGGTAGTAATAATAAAAGCATCCATAGATAAACCGGATGTGTAAAATAAATGGTCATTATATTTTCCTCTCCTCGTTATTCAGTCCAACGTCGATGATACAACATCCATTCCACGACCAGTAGAACCAGTATGGTAAATGCCAAAATCAACCAGAATGGTCTACCTGACACGATAGATGCTGTTTTATCGACTTCTCGACGTAATTCCGATGTTGCATTGCAAATCAAATTTGATTCGGAATCAGATTCGAGGTTGATGGCCAATTGACTGATAGATCTGTGATTGGAATCATACAGATTTAAGATACCCGGTGTCAATGGAGGGGCAATTGAAACCTTTTCCTGATTGATCGATATTTTTACTTCCCTTCCCAACGAATCCAGACATTGTAAATCTTTATAGGAGTGCGGAATTGTTATGAACAATAAATCGCTCCTGCTAAAGTTGTAATTATCATTAAAAATTTTTTCCCGTAAATAACAACAGGCGTTTGTAAAAAGAATGGGAAATAATGTTTTTAAATATAGATTATTTTCCGAAATTGAAAAATTCAAAACGAGTTGTTCGGATGATAATGTACTGCGTTTTTGAGTCGAAAATATTAAAGGGGCCTCCGCTGATTTTACCTGTATTTTCATGGAACTGCCGTCCTTGAATTCACACTGTCGTCCTCCGGATAACATTTGTCCTTCAAGATGAATGGACCGCATTATTGGTGTTTGTGAATCAACGATTTCTGCCAGAGGACTATCGATTACATCCCCAATTTTAAACCGATCGCAACTGTTTTGTGGATTGACAATCAATATTTTTCCTTCAGGTAATATTGCGGGAACCTGTTGATGGACAACGAGAATGGTATCGACTGGAAGTTTTTGGGGAACTTCCTTGATAAACGTAACAGGTAATTTTCCTTGTGATTCCAGTACTTTAAGAAGAAACGGATCGTTTTTACCATAAAACAGAATATTCAACTCCGTTTGATTTGGGATGATACTCCAAGCGTCATTATCAGTTTTTAGACTATCGTTAAGGTTGTTTTTACTGACAAGCCGTGCATGTAAAATACCGCCTGAATCGGAGGCATATTTACGGGTATTTTCATAAACCTGACCACTTGAAAGTGTTAATGGAATAATATCGACAATAGAGTTGTCGAGATCAAGTTCCAATTCCCCTTGAACTTCCTCTCTTCCATAATTCATGACTCTAATGAAGACATCATACGAATTTGTACCCGTTTGACTTCGACGCGCCTGAAACCGTGTGATTCCGATATTATCCTGTGGTTCACCTACAATAAACCATTTCCTTTGTTCAAGATTGTTTTTATCGATCAAAAAAGACGCTCCTTCAAAACAACCATCGGTAATAATATACAAGGAGCTGATCGGTACATCTGTAGAGGTAAAGCAAGAGGCTAAATCAAGTGCCTCCTTCATTTGACAAGGACGTTCCGTCTGCTTAATTTTGGAAATACAGTTTCTTAAAATACCGTAATTTGCAGTAAAACTCGATATGATTTCCGGACTGCCTCCCGAGGTCATAATTAATATTCTTGTTGTATCCTCTTTATTGGAAATTATTTGATTCAGTCGCTTTAGTGCAAGAGATAAACGTGTTTGTCCGTGTAGAGTCGTTCCCATACTCGCGGAGTTATCGACAATGACCACAAGAGATGATTCCGGGAAACGCTTTTTCGTTCTGGGGTTGAGGAGTGCTCCTATCAAGAGTATCGTAATTAAAAGGGCCAATAACAATGATAGAACACTTCTGATACCGAAACTCCAGGAAGGCAAAAAAGATTTTCCGGACGCCTCTTCCCATAAAAACAGATTGGGTATAATTTTGTTTCGAACTGTTTTTTTGATGAAGTAGGCAAAAACGATAATCGGGAGGAGCAGTAGAAGCCACAATGCGATGGGGGAAGTAAAGATCATGATCGCACCGTTGCCATATCCCGAGTCATATCAAGAATAAACCGGTCAAAAGGAATATCGGTTGAAATGGAATAGCAGGAACATCCACGTTTTTTGCAACTTGTATGAATGGAATTTACAAAATTATGAAAGCACTGTTTATATCTTTTTCGAATGGACTCGTTGATGGTGATATTGCGGACGTCTCCCGATTCTGCGTCCGTAAAACGAAAATCGCCGCGAAGGTCCGGATCGGATTCACCTGGTTCGTAAATTTGCAAAACAATTGGTTCGAATTTTCGATAAATCAGACGATCCAGGGAACGATCAAGTCCTTTTTTATCATAGAAATCGCTAATGAGAAGAAAGAGCCCGGGAGTTCCAATCCTCCTTAAAATATCATCGACGAAGGAATTGATATCGGTTTGACCTTCGATGATTTCAAGTTCTTCAAGATATTTCATTAGGGAGAGAAAATGCTGTTTGCCTCGAACGGGCGGATGTTGCGTTCCAAGATGAGTTGCAAACGAAATCAAGGAAACAATATCGAAACGTACCAGGGAGATATAGGCGAGAGCCGCAGCTACATTTTTGGCGTAATTGAATTTTATCGAAGTAGAATTGATTCCCATACTTCGTGAAATATCGATACAACAATAGACGTGGAGATCTCCTTCTTCCTGAAAACGTTTAATCAGTGAAGAACCAATCCGGGCATAAATATTCCAGTCAAGATGTCGAAGGTCGTCTCCGGGTACGTAATGACGATAATCCATAAATTCAATACCGCCGCCGAGTTGCGCGTTTCGATGGCCGGCCACGGTTTGTCCTGCGAACGTTTTATGTGTTACCAGGGAGAGATATTCCAGTTTTTTGATCAGGTCGGAATCAAACATTATTTTTGTTTCCTTCCTATAAAGAAATTGAGTGAAGAAGTTCTTCGATTAAAGTATTCGTTGAGATATTTTCCGCCTGTCCCTCGAAATTGAGAATCATTCTATGTCGAAGAATCATTGGAGCCACTTTTTTTATATCGTTAAGTGATACATTAAAACGACCGTCGAGAAGTGCGGATATTTTCGATGCGAGAAGCAGGGCCTGTGCTCCACGAGGACTCGATCCATATCGAACGTATTTTTTAACAGACATGGCCTTTTGTGTGTCCGGATGCGTATTTATGACCAAACGAACAATAAAGGTTGTCAAGTCAGGAGCGATAGGAACTGTATTGGCAATTTTTCCAAATTCAAGAATATTCTCCGTCGCGAGAATTGTTTGTATCTTGACAGACGACATTTCAGGAGTTCGTTCCAGAATCTGGAACATTTCCTCTTCCGTTGGGTAGGGAACCAGTATTTTGCAAAAGAAACGGTCCAACTGCGCTTCAGGAAGTGGAAAAGTTCCTTCCATTTCAAGTGGATTTTGCGTTGCCAGTACGAAGAACATCTCGTTTAATTTATGTGTTTGACCACATATTGTAACCGAATGTTCCTGCATGGCTTCCAAAAGCGAGGATTGCGTTTTTGGTGTTGCGCGATTGATCTCGTCAGCCAGAATAATATTTGCAAACAACGGTCCTTGCTGGAACAAAAACCCTTTTTCGCCAGACGGTTTTTCCACCATAATATTCGTTCCTGTAATATCGGCGGGCATCAGGTCTGGCGTAAATTGAATTCTTGAAAAAGTACCATTAATCGCTTTTGCGAGGGTCCGAACCAGAAGTGTTTTTCCCAAGCCGGGAACGCCTTCAAACAGAACATGACCGCCAGCAATCAGGGCAATCATCGTTTCACGAACTACTTCATGCTGACCGACTAGAATAAGACCAATCTCTTTTTCCAATAATTCAATCTGTTCACGATATTCTATTATTTTATCATTCATTTTATCATTCATTTTATCATTCATTTTATCATTCATTTTATTATTCATTTTATTATTCATTTTATCATTCGGCATTAGTCAATCTTTTGTTGTCTTTTTTAGTTATCATGTTGATCTTCATGGGCACAATCCCCATCTCCATCGCAGGGAAGTCCGGAATGGGGACATATTTTTACAGGTGTAAATTGTACAGTCGATCGAGTGTCCGTTTTCTTTTTTTCAACGGTTAGTATATAACCTGTCATTACACCGAATAAAAACAGTACGACAATGGCAATAATCAATTTTCTTTTCATAACATTTCCTTTCATTCTTGTTTTTTATCATTTTTTATTAAACATATGTAATTTTAAGCGCGATATATTGTCTTCGAAAAACTTTTCGTAAACCGGGTGTGGATTTTCCTTGTATGCTTTTTCAAAATAGGGAATCAGTTGTTCCGCATAAAGATCGGATTTATCACCAAAAGCTGTAACCAGAGCCAAGGCATCATATTTTATTCCTTCAGTACAAAAATATGATTCATTTTTCAATTCGGAAAGACGGGTAACGGCCTGGTCCATTTGATTTAATCGAATCAAAATCTGAATTTCCAATACGGCCGCTGCACTAGCTGGGATGGGACTCTCTTTATCGTGCGAATGATAAAACTCGTTGATATTCCGAACTTCGGTCAAGAGGTCGTTCAGTTTATTATAATTTGCGGTCAATTCCAGAAATGACAGGGAGAGTGTTTTCGGATGTGTGTTATCCCATTGGATGAGGCGATGAATATCCTGATATTTCATGACACTCGTTTCCGTTGAATTTCTATTTCCAATCGCTTCGAGAAACCATTCTTTAACGATGGGGAAAAATCTTTCATTTTTCGATTCACACAATAAACGAACCACAGAAGACTGTACTATCTGTCGAGACTCCGGTCCTAAAGATCCGCCGTTCCATATTCTATTTACGATATCAAAGGCTTTTTCCTTGAACACTTCATTTTCCATCGTCTTTAAAAGTATCGTAAAAACCTTCCATATGTATGGGACAAGACGCTCTTGTTCGATTGACGTTAAATAATCCAAATCACACTTCGAATCCCAGCCGGTAAATTTCTCCCGTTCAGAGAAGAACAAGTCAGGCTTTATCGTAAAGGCCTTTTTGAGATGTTCGTTTGCCTTTTTATTTTCATTTGCTTGTGACAGTATTTTTGCATAATTAATCATTTGAATCGGATCATTCGGAAGGAACTTTTCCGCTAAAGAAACAATTTCTTCGAGTTGTTTTTTTCGTCCTTGCTCAAAATATACCTCGGCCAACTGCATAAACAAATCAAACGAACCTGGCGCGGCGGGGATCTGACGTTCAAGTTGAGTTCGAACTTCATCTAATTTACCAGCAGAGGCAAGAATGTTAATAGCCTTTGTACGAATTTCTCCGACTTCCTTTACCGTTCCGAAATTCCATAAAGGACGATGGAATATTTTTAAAGCGAATACAATTTCTTCTTCTGTAAAGGATTCGATATTCTTGTGTCGTGTCAAAACTTCATCAAGTAAAACGTTTATGTTCTTTTCTTTTGTGACAGATAGTAAAAGACGTTTATATATTTTTTCTGCTTCCCCCGAATGTTTTTCACGAATTAAGGCGGAACGAAATATGATTGATTCGTCTTCGTCGAGTCGATAGCCCGCGAGACGATTTATTGCAGTATTTTTTCTGGAAACGGCTTCCTGTCCGGTATATTCCGAAAGTGCGTTGAGAATACAAAATTCCTTCATTTTTATATCGGTGAAACGAACGCCCTTTATTTTATCCAGCAAGATAATAGCATCTTTTTCGCGATTATCGATCAATGCCAACATTGTCAATCCAACGTAGAGAACCGTATTTACCGGGGCATCAGGGGCATTCCTTAAAAGTGATTCTTTCGCGGAATATTCAAGTGCATACAGGTCCTCGGAAGGAGCGATTCCCAAATATTGTTTCTTCAAAATCGATAATATTGTATGGATCTTTCGACGTGAAAACGAACCGTTCTGACCGATAATATTTTTCTCCAATTGTCCAAGATGAAGATCAATGGTATTTGAGTGAAGGAAGATATTATCTTCATTTGATGTATTTAGGGATGAAACACACAACATATCCACCATGAAACATGTTCCGTAGATGGACTCCAGCAGATTACTATCGACAATAGTAGAATGAATATCACTTTTTTCAAACATGGCTTTATTGATTAAATAGGCCGCCAAATTATTATAAAGGGATCGATCTCGACCTAAAAATCTACACAATTCAGAAACGGTCATTCCTCCGGATTTTACACTATTTACGAATTTATGCGATGAAAAGGCATCTGTCAGTTCTTTATCCGTTTCCAATGCAAGAGAATAAAGACGTTCTGCGGCTGTTTTATACATATTGATCGCTTTTTGAGCTTCATCTATTTGTTCTTTATTTAAAGATACATCTTTAATCGCAATGGATAAATTACAGAACAGTGTATTTTTATTCAATCGAATAAAGACCTGTAGTACTTTAGGACCAAAAGATGTTTTCGCAGAAAGTGTTTTCCATATTTCCTGTGCTTGAGTAATTCTGTTAAAGATATCCGGCCGAATATTTTGGAATGCCGTATAATATTCCCTGTTTAATTGCGATGAAAGAGCTTCGCCGAATATTTGATAGACGCGTTCTATGTCGTTCTGGTTTCGTGACTGTATTACGGCTTCTTTACGTGCGTTACGAATGGATTGAACAAATAGGTCGAATGGTATATTTGAAACTTCCTTTTGCGTTGGGAGGAAAAGGGAATAATCTTGTTTTAAGGCGCGATTCCGTAACGTACGAACGTGAACCGCTTGTTCTTTGAATCCCTTTATTTCCAGATATTCGGCAAAATTGGCAGATAGAACCCATACATCCCTGTCTTTTTCCAGTGTTCTCTGAATAAAAGAGGATTCCAATATATTTAGAAGATCGTTCGTTAATTTCAATTGTCCCTTTTTATCTTTTTCATTCTTCAATAATTTAAGTAAAAGTGGAAATGCAGTTCTATACCATTCTTTATATCCAACTCCGGCAAATACAATTATAATACGATCAGATAAATCCTGATGATTCTTCTCTTTTAGAATACCATTTTCAACGAGTCGTTTTTTATATTGTTCGAAGATATATGTTTTCAATAAAAGCGATACTGTTGGTCCATCGATATTTTTATTTTGGGAAATATCAGGCAAATCTCTATCGGATATTGTGGAAACAGTTGCAAATCCCATTTTCATTCCCCAAGCCTCGGCGGCCATTTGTGCAGATAACAGGCTGGGAAATGATAAAATCGGTTTTTGTTGTTTAACAGAAGTTACGATTCCGGAGCGAATTATTTGTTCGTTTAGAGTCAGGCGTTCGCGATAAATAGTCAAAACAAGTTTGGTGGCTAGTGATTCCATTGCTTCAGGCGAATTTGTTTCTTCTAAAACAAGATCATGAATATTTCCGATATGCCAGGCGGTGGTTCCGGGAGAGATCGGGGAAAATTTTGGCAGCCCGACCTTTCCCGGAATTTGTGTCGATCGAGTATCCGAAGTCAACGGACATTTCTGAATTTTCATGACAAGAGCGGATAGTTCTTTCTGTCCTGTCCAGCCCGCAATCATCATACGTCGGGCCGTTAGTTCCCAATTATCAGGATATTTATTTTCGAGGGCATCAAGTATATCATGTGCTGTATCATATTCTTCCAGTGCCAGAAGAGTATCAATCGTTTCTAGTTGTTTATGGAATGGTTCTCCGGGAAGAATCTTCTTTAATAAATATAGACGGGCTTTATTTTTGTTGCCCGATTGGTGGTACAGGGCAAGTAAACGTTCTTTTTCGATAGGACTATTATTCTTAACGCATAATTTTTCTTGATATTCGATTGCACTTGAAAGGTCATTTTGCATTTCTGCCAGTCCGGATAGATGGCTCAAGAGAAATTCTTCATCCTGATTACCTTTTTCGGAAAATGATAAAAGCGATTCCAATGTTTTACGCGCTGATGAATAATCCTGAATGGCTGTATAGGCACGAGCAAGACAATAGGTATTTTCGCGTCTTGCTACGGCATTTTTACCATTGGAATTTAATTGTTCTTTAAACAGATCGAATTTATCGATATTTTTATAATATTTGGCCAAAACATCAATTATCTGTAATTTATCCTCCATTCGGGAAGCACGTTTAAAGACTTTCCATTGAAGATCGATGGCATCGTTTGTTTTCCCACTATTATCAAGAAGTTCGGCCAATTTTATTAAAGTGGTTTGATCATTTGAATCGAAACGAATGGCGCGACGTAAAATATCAATCGCCTCGTCGGTTCGACCGCAGGCCAGAAGGATATCCGCATATATTATATGATTAGACACCTTTTTCGAATTTTCGTCCAGAATCCGTTTACCGGTTGCAATAGCTTCTGTAACTTGTCCGAGTTCCATTTGAATGGATGCAATCGATTTCAAATAACCGACACGTTCTGCCGGATGGACCTCGGATAGCAGAGTCAAGAGTTGCAATGATTTTTCCGGAATGGGGGATTTATCGACCGCCTCCATTCCCTTTTGGAGCAGAATGGACGAGACCGCCTTGTTTTTCAGTGCTGAAATAGCCACTTCTATAGCGGATTCTGTATCTTCAATATATAAAAGGGCCGTTACTTTTTTCCAGTATGATTCCGCTAAAACATCGGGATCTTTTCCGGATGCCCCCTTTAGTATTTTGTCCAATTCATCAAATAGGGAACCGATATTGTTAATCGTGTAAAGATACCGAAGGCGCAAGGAAAAAAGTATATTTTTTTCATTATCACTTTTTGCGGTTGATTCCGCTTCGGTAAAAGTGGAATCTATATCGGTATATTCGCAATTTTCAAGAAGAATTTCCAAAAGGAGTCGTTCCGATTCAAATTTATGTGGATGGAGTTCAAGTGCCTGTCGAACGGCAAGAGCAGCTTCGTGTAAATATTGATGTGTTCGAAGACATTTCGCTTTTCCGATAAACATCTCTTCTTTTTTTTGACCATCCGAAGTCATTTGATTTAGGACGTCAAAAGCCTCTTTCTCGTTATGATTGAGAAAATGAAGATCCACCAGATGTTGATAGGAGCCAGGATCGTCTGGAAATAATTCGATCAATCGACGGAGTAGTGGTTCTACTTCAGAATACAATCCCTTTTCGAGCATTATATCAGTAACGAGAAGGATTGTGGCCCTATTGTCGGGACGATTATTGAGAAGACGTTTCCATATTTCAACGGCTTTCTTTATTCGTGTTTGTTCGTCCAGCGCAATATTTTGGAAGACACAATTTCCCCAAGCTGTTAATGTATCCGGATTATTTGGTTCCAACGAATCTATTTCCGCATAAAGACGAGCTGCGTTTTCAAAATGATTTTGTTCTGTTTCGAGTTCCGCAAGTGTTTTACGAAGTATGACATTGGAGGGGGCTTTTTTTAGTCCATTTTCAAGAAGGTTTTTTGCATCTTCCATTCGGGAAAGACTATACAAAACAAGAGCCTGCCGCCAAATGCAATCAATATCATTCGGATGATTTTTTTCTCTTGTCCGATAATATTCCAGTAAAGCACTATAATCGGATTGTTGGAGGAACAGATGTTCAATTCGATCAAGTAATTGCGAAGAAAGCCAATTATCACCGGAAACCTCGTCGCGTAATCGTTCACAAATTTCAATACCTTCTTTTTTTTCTCCCAATCGAATCTTCATATCGACGGCAGAAAGGGCATATTTCATTTCTGATTCTCTATCTTTTTTATCATGGGCAATTCGTTCCATTTTTTCATACAGGGCCAGAGCCTCTCTATATTGCCCCATATTTTCGCGAATACCGGCCAGTCGATACAAGGTATCGGGATTGACCGAAGAATCGTCGATAATATTTTTCCAGACTGCCTCTGCTTTTTCCGGTTTATTGAGTCGGAGCCAGGTCTCGCCCAAAAGTTCCAGGAGCGCTATTTTTTCCGATTCAGGTTCAGATATGTTTAACAGGAGGAGGTTTTCAAGGATTTCAGCCCCTTCCTGTAAAAATCCCTGGAGTATCAATGTTTTAGCACGCATAACGATAATCGGTACCTGATTTGGTAAAAGACGGTCGGCCTCTCGAAATTGATCGATAGCGTGATCAAGGTCGTTTTGACGTACATAAACCAGTCCTTGTAAAAAAAGTCGATTCGCTCTGTTTTCAACATTTTCTGTTTGAGGGAAGTCTCCTATCCTTTTGAGCAGACCTGTAATGGCGTTATTTTCCGCGTAATGATAATAAACGCGATCGAAGACAGTACCATATCGGGGAGTTGCAAGAAGAATATTCAGATATCGATCTACAACTTTATCCGTAGAAGATGAAAATTCCTTGTGAACTCCTTTATCGGATACCGAATCTTTCGTCTGACCTTTACACGATGAGCACGGAGCATAACAGTACAGTAATAAAAGATAATAAATAAAGAAGTTCACAAGGAATTTTCGATACATGTTTTTTCTCCTATATAATATTAATCATTTTCAATTAATCATTTGTAATTAAACATTTGTAAATAAACATTTGTAAATAAACATTTGTAAATAAACATTTGTAATTAAACATTTGTAATTAAACATTTGTAATTAAACATTTGTAATTAAACATTTGTAATTAAACATTTGCAATTAATCATTTGCGATTAAACATATGCAATTAATCATTTGCAATTAATCATTTGCAATTAAACAATTGCAATTAAACAATTGCAATTAAACATTTGCAATTAATCATTTGCACTTCGAGTTCCCAAAGCCCCCCAAGCACCATGATACGATTTTCCGTATTCGGTAAAGCTGTTATATCCAATATTGGCAACGGGATTACCATTGATATCTTTACAATCGATGGTATCGGAAACGAAGCGGACAGAGCCGTCTCCCATTGCACAATTAACACCACCGGAATGATCACTTGTCGGTGTAATGATTCCACCACTTGTTTCTTCATTATAGGCAAGACATGAAGGAGCATTGGGGGAAATAATCGTCGTAAAGCCTGTATAAACCAGTGCTCCATCGGCCCAGCGGCGTCCGGACCAATCGCCGAGTGCCGCATCTGTGACAGTATCTGCAAAATTTCTACCAGCCGCGAAACTGAGACAGTCGTCAACTGCCAATCCGGCAGACGTTGTTTTGGCTTCGTAAACTTTATTGCGATAATTAATGGACAGTTTCGTTCCCGACACAATATATCCCGATTTTACACTTCGCTTTTCGGTACCTATATTTCTTTCACTAAAAAAGATTGTATTACTCAATCCATCGGTAATTCCTTTTGCGCCGTTCCATTGCTGGGGAGCGAATGCTCCCCGATTGGCATTGCAAATCGTTGTCGCGGTCGAACCCAGCGCGGCAAGAACCCATTTATTTGGGTCATTTACGTCAATGGCCATATTGGCGGTATGAATAGGATAGTCTCCATAACAAAATCGATAATTAATCGGAGACTGACATCCCTGGTCGATCTCGTTAGTGTTCCCGTCTGATGGACACAGGAGTTCGGGCAGTTTTGTTTTCATATAATCCTTCGTTTGCACGTCTGAATTAAAATCCGCACTGAATTTATCACTACAAATCAGATCGTATAAAGGAGCCTGCTCCATATAGGGAAGCAGGGAGACGAAGCCGGAAATACGTCGAACTCTACCGTCTCCACCTTTACAGGAAAAAGCACCCGCCGGATAGGAGTTGACAAATGTATCATGATAATTATGACAAGCAATTCCCAATTGTTTCATACGATTGGTACACTGCATGCGTCGTGCCGCTTCGCGTGCTGCTTGAACGGCGGGTAAAAGTAATCCTGTCAATATTCCTATAATGGCAATGACGACAAGTAATTCCACCAGGGTGAAACCTTCTCGTTGTGAATTGCCGACAGTACTTGTATTTTCAAACAATAATTTCATTTCGTTTACTCTTTTATTTGTCGAATTTAATCGTAATATTTCTATTTCCTTCCGGATCGATTACAACATTAAGTCCGGAATTTTTTGCATTGGAATATTTTAAAGGAATGGCCGAAACAACCTTTAAGGTTTCTTCCGGTTTGTGTTCTTTAAAATCGGGGTTACTTCGTTGTTTAGTCCATTCGGAGATTGTATTTTTTCCGGAATCTGGAATAAATTTTTCTATGGTGACCCGATATTCACCCGGTAAAATCCCTTCTTCTCCTTGTGTTCGTATTTTGAAACGACCGTTTTCATCGGTCATTGCGCTTCCCATTCTGACCTGACTGTTATCTACCGTCAATGGCAGGAATGAAAGACTGGACCAAGGAAGTGGGGTTTCCTGATAGAGTACAATTCCTTCCGCATGAACAAGTCCCGTGATTGTTTTCGAATGACATCCTGATAATACCAAAATGATCGAAAACAGAAACGAACCAAGCAAGGCAAGCGCGATTAATTTTAAATTTTTAATCATTTTTATTGTATTCATTTGTTTTGATATAACGGATAACTACAGCGATTGTATTTCTCCTCCACGAATCGTTCCTATTGCCCCCCAGACACCGTAGGGGGATTCTCCACTTCGAACAGGTGGTTTCGAAAAATCGCCATAATCGATCAGGTCAGAAATAAATTTAACACTTCCATCAAGGAAGACGACGTTTGCTCCGCCCTGATGATTACTGGATAAACCGGCCAAATACCAATACAGGGAAGTACAAGATGGACCGTTTGGTGGTAATATTGTACTGAAGGTTGAGGATAAAGCGTCTCCATACGCCCAGTTTCTTCCACACAGACTATTAATGGTTAAACCGGATCCGGACGGCATTGGTTGAATGTAATCACCGGCCAAACCAATGAATTCCATACATTTACTCGGATACATTGGTGTTCCGGAGGTTGCACACGGATCACTACAGGAAACAGATCCACTTTTCCAAGCCATGACGACATAGGTGTCTTTCATACGAAGGGATTTACCACCCCCACCGGACGAGACCCGACCGATTATTCTTTCTCCGAAGGCGACTGTATTACTGGTTCCATCCTTTACCGATGAAAGTGAAACCCAATCCTGGGTTTGAAACGGACCTCTTCCTATACCCTTGAGCGAAGGATAATCGTTCGTTAATTTCGCGTTGCCCGGATTGATGTACATTGGAAAATCTCCCATTGATGCAAAATAACTGGTGGCCCCCGTTAAAAAAGTTGGATGAATAGTTTCCGCATAATAGCCGGAGGGGCAAATCAATGTCGGAATCTGGCATCGCCAGGGAGGTGAATTAATGTTATCCGCAGAAATAGATGTTGAGGTGACCTGTAAATTGGTCACTCCGTTTTTACGAACGTAGTTGGTAATACTGTCCGATAATGGCATCTGTTCCATATAGGGGCAGAGTGCAACGAAGGGTGAAAAACCACTGGATTTCGAATTATCACCCAATCCGTAATTGAGACCCGGCATTTGTTTATGAACGTTTGTATAATTCTGAACAGCAATTGCCAACTGTCGGATATTATTCGCACATTGCATTCGATTGGCCGCTTCTCGTGCTGCCTGAACCGCCGGTAAAAGAAGACTAACCAAAATACCTATAATTGCAATCACAACCAGAAGTTCAACAAGAGTAAATCCGCCTTCATTTTGATTTTGACTTTTCTGGCGCCTCTGTTTTAACTCCGCAAGCAAACGGCATCGGCAAACGGTACATTTTCCTTTACAATGACAATCACACGTAGAAACGGACGAGGAATTATCCTGAACTTCCGTTTTTTCCGGAACAATTTCAATCTTTATACAGGTATGATTTGTAATCATTGACTCTTCCTTTTATTATCGAGTTTCGGAAACAAAGCTAAAGCTATATTATTTAGATATGACTAAATAAATACGCATGATAAAAGATTCTATGAAATACTTCAAAAAACATAGAATCGGAAATAAATAATATTTAACAATTCTACATCACCACAATAGAAATATAAACATATTATGAAATATAGTTGTAGCTAAATATATTTAACAAGACTAATTTTAGTTGTGACTAAAAAATCGTCAATAGGGGGAAAACTTAAAAATTATAAAAAAGGGTGAAAAACCTGTCTTTTACACTAATTAATTTCATAAAGAAAACGATGGCCAGCGGGCATTTTACGTCCATTGGAGGCAGTTAAGGACATTGGAGATGATTGAAGATTTCTTTTGTTGTCATTATAGGAACTAAAGTATTTTTCGAAGATATTAATCAGGGTCTCTTGAACCGTTACCAATTCGGAGCCGACTAAATGACATGTTAACAGGAATCGCGAATGTCGCTTTTCCAAAAGCGTACAGAGCGAGTCAATTAGAGGAGGCAGATCTCTTGTTAAACGCCAGACTTCCCCCGAGGCGCCATGCCCATAGGAAGGTGGGTCCAGAATGATACCATCATAACGATGACCACGTTGTTTTTCACGTCGAACATATTTGACAGCATCTTCAACAATCCAGCGAATAGATGGGGGGGTGGTAAATGATTTTTCCACATTTTTCTTCCCCAATTGAACGATGTTTCGGGCCGAATCGACATGAACGACTTCGGCATGACCCGCTGCAACAGCCATGGTACTTCCACCGGTATAGGCAAACAGATTTAAAATACGAGCGGGCCGTTTCATTTCTCGTTCAAACGAAATGGCATAATCGTAAAAGTAGTCCCAGTGAACGGACTGTTCTGGAAATACCCCCAAATGGCCAAAAGGAGAACCCTTGAGTTCCAAATCAAACGAAGCATGATCGTGATGAATCAGCCAGGATGGAAATACTTTATTATCCTTCGGCTTCGCAGGAAAATAGAAATGGCCCTTCTCCGTTAAAGGGCACCAGATTCCACGTTCACCGATACTCTTGTTGCCATCGTTACTCAAGACGAATCGGGCGTCCGCCATATTCCATAACGATGGATTCGAACGACGATCCTGTTCTGCTGCCGGAGAAGGGCGGTCGAGTACAAGTTCACAGAATCGCTCCAGGCGACGTCCTTCACCGAAATCGAGTAATTGATATTGATTGGGATTAAACATAACAATTCTAATTCGTTTTACTAGCCAAAACAATTCCGAGTACGATTAACGCTAAACCAACATAGACCATGATCGTCGTCGGTTCATGGAAATAGAAGATACCGAAGATAGTTGCCAGAAAAATCTGGAGTACAGAAAAAACGGCAACCTTCGAAGCAGTTGCGTATCTCAAGGATAGATTTTTTAGACAGAAACATATGACGTTCAAACCGCCTGCCAATCCAACGTAGATCCAGCATTTAAGTGGAATACAGGCAATTCCGGAGTTGGTTGGAGCCTTAATAAAACCTTCCAGACCACGATCTTTTAACAGGAAGATAGCACCCACAATAGCTCCGAATCCGCAGACCACCGAGACGATAAAGAAGACGGAAACCGGCTCGTTCTTTTTTTCACCAGTCCGGGTAGTGTCTTTTGCTTTACGAAGGACATAACGTAATAAAATGGTATAAATGGCGTATCCCAAACCTGTAATCAATGCCATTCCAAAACCGAGCATGAACGAAGGTGTAAAAGAAAAGATATTACCGGTAGACTGTGTTGGCTGACTGAACGCCAGGGTAAAAATAGCGATGAAAAGGAGCAACATCGTTCCCAATTTTAACTTGGTTAGTTTTTCTTTCAAAAAGAAAGCACCGATAATGGCCGTTCCGATAATGGTAAAGGTCCGAATGAGCGGATTACCCAGCATGATTCCAATTTCCTGAAATGATAGCAGATGGGATCGGACCCCAACAAATTCACAGAAGAATGCCGCCAGAAGCAATAGCAGTATGATTCGCATCGGGGGAATCGTTGTTTTTTTTCGTTTCAGAAGATAAAGGAAGATGGGTAACGCACCAGCAACAGTGATTGTTTCTTTAAAACAGAAGGTCCAATCACGATGTATTAGTTCTTTATATTCTCCAAATCCCAAAATGCGAACGAAAAAATATGAAAAACTAAAAATAGTATCCGATAGAATACATAATATAGTACCAAGAGTGGCATCGGAAATAAATCGGTTCTGTTTTTGGGACGAGACATCCGGTACGGCAGGTATTGTAACGGGCGTACTGACTTCGATCTGTTTTGATTGTTCCATCTAAATCTCCTTCTTCGTTAAAATTTATCGATAATACCGTAATCGGCGTAATCAAATATTCGTGCGTTCCGGTCAGGATTGACCGCGATAACATATTTTGCGTTTTCGATACCTGCCGTATGACCGATTGCCCCTGATATTCCAGCGGCAATGTATATTTTAGGGGAAACGGCTCGTCCAGTCAACCCTACCTGGTATTCGTAGGGGAGAAGTCCCAATTCGACCAGAACCCGTGACGACCCTAATTCCGCGCCGATTTTATTGGCGTAATGACGCGCCCGTTCCAAATCATGGGCAACGCCACGACCGCAGGAAAATATAATCTCCGAACCAGTGGAGATTGTTCGGACTGTAGCCATTTGTGGTAATGTCCGACATTCTATTTTGGCGATAATACGTGCACCTTGGGCAGGTCGATACATAATTAAACGACCTTCTTCGACTGCTAGTTGTATACAATCGGCACAAAGGCCAGTCTCCAGCAGAATGGCCGCTTGAGGCGCATTATTACGGCCCCAGGAGTCTGCGGGCCATAGCACAACTTCCGGTCGATGATACCGTACCCAATCGGCAATAACTTCGGGAGTATCCCGATGAAGTATTTCAAGGTGGTCCGCAATTCGAGTTGCCTGGTCGTATAATTCCTCGCCTACAATAGCGACTGATTTTAAATGGGGACCCGATTCCATACAGTCGAGATTGGTCTCTTCTTCCGAAGGATCGGTTGAACGCAGTTCTTGAATTAGGCGGTCAAGATCGGTTCGGGCAATGAATCGGCATTTTCGTCTTCCGTGTTCCGTCTCGAATGTTTTTATAACCCGAGTCGGAGACCCGGCAAGACCACATCGACCCGGATCTGCTTCGACAATCGCGTTATCCCAGACTTCAATAGAACGAATTTTCGAGTGAAGTGCCGGAAATCGAAGTGTATTGATTCGCTCTATCGTTAATAAAGCCGGAACAGACAGCTCAATCGGTCCAATCCGGGATTGACAAATCTGGTCTGTCTGGTTCTCCATTGGAAGAGCCATTATATTGGCTAATAGAGGGATATTCAGTCTTCGTGCCAGGCAGGGTCCCGTTTGCGCTGTATCGCCGTCTATACTCTGTCTACCGCAAAAAATCAGGTCCGGTTTGAGTTTTTTAAGCACACAGGCCAAAATATAACTCGTTGCTATTGTATCGGAGCCTGCGTACAGGGGATCGGAAATCAAAATCGTTCGAAACGAGCCCAATCGAGTCAACGCCTCCAATGAAGGACGTATTTTCTCCGGACCCATTGAGACGACCACGACTTCCGTTTCCCGCCAACGAAGTGTACATTCCAACGCACACTCCAGGGCACAGGCGTCAAACGGATTTATTTCTCCCTGGATGAACTTGATACAAACTGCTATTTTCATTTATGATATTGTTTATTATTTGCCGTAAACGTTAAATTGTATTTGCAATTGGGATTATGGAGATGGCGGAGATCTTTGAGTCACAATTAATCAAGGTGATAAATGGGAGCCAGCGCATCGTGAATTGCTTTATATTTTTCGAATATTTCACCATAAAATTTCGTTCGTTCCCGATTGGGTTCTGTAGTCGAGATTGTCTTTGAACATAATGTAACTGCCTGTTGAAACGAATCGAAAAAACCGGAAACGGTTCCGGCCAGCATAGCGGCCCCCAATGACGAATCACAATTCATTTTTTGAGTTAGAACGATCCCCAGGACATCGGACAGAATTTGCCGCCATAGCGGGCTTGTCGCACCTCCGCCAATGACGATCGCTTGTTCGTCATGGGGAAGGTGAATGGCTTCCAGGGCCTGCATACAATCCTTCATGGACAGAGCCACCCCTTCCAGAACGGATCGAGTAAAATGTGCCTTGGTATGACCGGACCGAACGCCAATGAAACTACCGCATAAAAGTGGATCGTTATAGGGCGTTAGTTCTCCGTTCAAATAGGGATGAAAAAACATTCCATCGCAACCGGGCGAAACCATACTGGCCGCCTGATCCAATTCCTGATAATTATCACCGAATGTATCCCGATACCAGCGATAGGAAGCAGCGCATGATTTCGTCGCCGTTCCCGGATACCATAATCTGTCAACTATATGGGAATAGTTAATTAAATTCGGATTCGGATATGCTTTTTCCGTTATAACACAAATACGACCCGCCGTTGCCAGTTTTATGGTCATTTGTCCCTTGGAAACGGCTCCGGATGCGAATACCTCCATAACGGTATCCGTCGTTCCGCAAACGACTGGTGTTCCTTCTTTTAAACCGGTCTCCTCCGCCGCCTTTCGTGTTACCGTTCCGACAATATCGGTTGGTTTGACAATTGACGGCAGATTCTCAATCGGTATATTGACCGATGTACATAACTCCTTCGACCATTCGAAGGTCCGATAATTGAAAAACATACTTCCCTGTGCTTCGATACAGTCGGTAACATAGTCTCCTGTTAACTGATGACGAACATAGTCTTTTGCAAATAAAATACGTCGTACCCGGGACCAGATTTCCGGCTCGTGTTTCTGAACCCAACGCAGTTGCGGAAGTGTCCAGATTGTTCCCGGCTGATGTAGAATTTGAGTCGCTATAATTTCTCCGTAATTCTCCTTGAACCATAAAACCTCTTCCACACTTCGCGAATCGGTCCAATAGATGGCGGGACGAAGAACATTAAAATCTTGATCGGTCAGAACCGCGGTATGTGTCGCAGCGTCCAACGCAATCGCTTTAATAGTACTGGCAGAAACATTATTTTTTTCCAGAAGAACACCAATTGTCTGTCGGGTAGCCCGATACCAGTCGTCCGGATTCTGTTCCGCGTAACCGGGTCGTGGATATGACGTTGGATATTCCACCGTATTAACCGCAACGATTCGACCGTCTTCTGATAGAAGTGTTCCCTTGGACGCCCCGCCGCCAAAATCGATACCAAGTACATACATTCTCTAATACTCCTGCTCTAATACTCCAGCTCTTTTATTCCAGGGAATAGTTTTCACCATGAATTCCGGGGTAGACGCCACGTGCCTTTAATCCATCGTTACCATCATGGCATATCAACCATTTGTTTTTACGGAATAATAAAGGATCGTTTGAAACTTCCGTTAGAGGCAAATTTGTCTTTTCGGGCAGACCAACGATACAATAAAATCCTTTTTCATCGGTTGTACAGGGGCAGAAGTGTAGTGTAGTCGCGTATATTTCAATTGACTCCCCTTTTTTAACCAAAAAGGCGCGAACGTGACTGCTGTCATATTCGTTTCCCTGAAGTTCCTGCAGGCGTCCGAGAAAGAGGACGAAATCGGTGACAGCTATATTCAGTTCGGACGATTTATGCCATTCCAACGCGTTCAGACTCCGATTATGGCCCCAACAACAGCCGAGTTGAATAGCCATTTCACCGTAGAGAGTGTTGGCCAGAAATCTTTTGATATCAAGTACATCGAAGGCGGAAATGGAAGGTTCGTATTTCGAACCTTCCACGGGCATGGGTAATTTGGCCGCAGCGGCAATAATCTCGTCTGTCGGTAGTGACAACAGACGTCCATAGGGAACGAATTCCGGATCGGTTACACGATAGATTTTCATTTTTGATTCAGCCATTTATGACATTCCTCCGTAGTCATAAAAAATCCGCGATTTTTACCTGCCATAATCCACAAATAATAGTTGTTATAGCCGGGAGCACAGCCGAAGGGATGGTACCCCTTTGGAATTTCGATAAAATCGCCTGACATAACAGTCCAAGTTTTATCGATATCATGTTCCTTGGTATACATTTTCTGAATACCGAATCCCTGTGGTTTATCGAATTCATAATAGTATATTTCTTCCAGAATACCTTCGGTCGGCATATTGTCGTCGTCATGTTTATGGGGCGGATAACTAGCCCAATTACCGGAACTGACATAGGCTTCACCGATATAGATTAAGTTGGCCGCAACGCGTTCGTCCAGAATAAAATGTGCCTGGCGTTCCCAGCCTGTTTTTCCGAGGTTTTTAATAATCACATCTTCCGGTTTGATTAAGACAGGATCGAAATCGTTTTCCGCAGGTGATTTACAGACGGCGATGATAACTTCGCCCGGCCCGGCCACGATCGTGAATTTTTTATTACGCGGAACGTAAACACAAGTTGCAGGTCCGTCAAAAACGTTCTTTCGTTTCCCGATATTTGGATAGTCGAAACCGTCGCCGGATAGGGAGCATTTGCCACCTAATATAACAAGTCCATATTCTTTATCCGTTTCCTGATATGTTTTTGTTTCACCTTCACGTAGTTTCAGCATATCGACTTCCAACATGTCCAGCGAACTGTTCTGTTTGGTTATAATTTCACTTTTACCATAATCTTTATTCCATGTTTTTTTGTATTTCATTTTATTCTCCTGTTTTTAATAATTCATTAACTTCCTTCATATTTGGTGTAGCATCTCGCGATCCCAATCGAGTACATTTTAAAGCCGAAACGGCGCTGGCAAAACGACAGCATTCCATTGGCGGGAATCCGAAAACACTAGCTGCGGCAAACGCGCCGTGAAAAACGTCACCCGCTCCATTGGTATCGATAACAGCCACTTTAAAGGCGGGATAATAATATATTTCTTTTCCGTCAAATAGAACACCGCCACTCGATCCTTGTGTTATTACGACCAGTTCCGAATGAAATTCATTCCATAATCGAGTAACTGCCTCTTCCGCCGTAGCTGATCGGGTATACTGGAGCGCAAAATTTTCGGACGGAATTAAGATATCGGCCAGGGGCAGAAGCTGGTCCACGTTCGGATACAGACCTCCTGCATCGTAGAGGACTTTAGTTCCGAATTCTCGTGCTTTTTTCGCACCGATAACCGCAGCCTCCATTTCGTTTCCATCGACCAATAGAAGTTTAGCGCGATTTATTTCCTCTAATTGCCGTTCGTTCAACGTTAATGGAGGTAAATTCCCCCGACTAAAAATACAGGTTCGTGTTTGTTTCTTCTCGTTGAGGAGAACTATCGAAGCAAACGAATCCCGACCATCGACAACTTCAACACAAGAAGTATCGACTCCATATTTGATTAAATCATCCCATAAAAACAGACCAGCCGGGTCGTCCGCCAGAACACCAAGCCAAGAGGTTTTTATGCCTAATTTAGTGGCGGCAACCAATGCCGTTGCACAGGGACCGCCTCCACTTCGAACGATTCGTTTTGCCTTCTGCTTCGTATCCTCCATCGGAAAATCGGAGCAGAGAATCAGGGTATCGAAGACATTGGCGCCTATTCCTGTAATTTGGGTCGAAATGGAATCCGATCGTTTCGGGGTATTCATACCTGATCTTGTGCTCCCAAAAGCTCAATTTTACTAATCGCGAAATCGCAGACATTCTTAATGGCATCCTGCATAAAGACGTCGATAGCGACAAGGCTTCGGGATGTTTCGAAGACTTTATCCAGAAAAGAATAGCAGATATCGGTTCCGAAATTGACTTTACGAATACCGGCCGCAATGGAATCGCGAATCTGCTCGTCCGGAATACCACTTCCTCCGTGCAGAACGAGTGGAACGGAAACGGCTTCGTGAATAGCCGCGATACGTTCGACATCGACGCGAGGGGCTTTTTTATATCGGCCATGGGCAGTTCCGACCAGAATAGCTAATGCGGCAATATCGGTTTCCGCAGTGAAACGAACCGCTTCGTCCACCTTGGTGTATTCCGACATGACTTCATCGTTGGTTGTTCCGACATGCCCTAGTTCTCCTTCAACGGGAACGCGGACTGGATGACATAACGCGACTATTTTCTTGGTTTCTGCGATATTCTGTTCCAGCGGCAGGGCTGAACAATCGACCATAATACCGGTACAGCCATGGCGTAACGCACGCATGACTTCCGACATTCCGGCCCCATGATCCAAATGAAAACAGACCGGAACTGACGATTCTTTAGCCGCCTGCAGAACGATTGGAGCCAAATAAAAGGCGGTCTTCATCGTAAACAGTCGTGAATATGACTGCATAATAACCGGCGAATGTGTATCTTCCGCGGCGCGAATGATTCCCATTACCGTTTCCATATTATAGACGTTAAAGGCGGGAATTGCGTATTGCTTTTCTTCCGCCATACCAAGTATCTGTTTCAGATTAACAAGCATTCTTTTTTTTCCAATATAGGGTGATGTTTAGGTAGACAAGAACGCCTACCCGACCTGTGGTCGGGATTGTTCGCATTCCTGTCATTGATTTACATTGATTTACATTGATTCCAAACGACCTGTTCCAATGTTTGAAGGATTGCACCGTCCGGTTTATTTTCCTTGAGAAGAATATATTCCGAAGGGGAGGCGGTAACAAGGATATCGGCACCGATACATTTTGCCTGGCGCCATCGTTCACGTGCGACCAATTTCATCGTTTCGGGCATATATTCATTCATTATCAAGTTACCAGCCAGAACAGTATCGGCTCCGTGAAGGTACAGTTCTTTTCTCGACCCACAGGCATCCAGAATATTACGTGCATCTTCTGTTTCTTCCAATTCACGAGCCAGGGCGGGTGGATCCTGAAATATATAACAGTCGGTTCCTTTCTTGGGATGAAGTTCCCCTTGTTGGACCATTTTATCAAGCCAAGAGGTAAAGGTTCGAATATCCGCCTGAAGACCAACATTCCATTCGCGATATTCATGGCGGAAAAAAGCGGCGTCTACTGGATCGTAAACGATAACTGTTTTTGTTCCAAGTATTTGGGCCGTTTTTTTTGCCTTTGTCCGAACCTCTTCCACCGCTCCGACAAGAAACCAGAATGCGTAGCCACTGTCCGGCTCTTCCGTTAGAACGGTGAAATTCAAATTAGCTTTCTTCAAGAGTTCAATAGCGGTTAACGCGCCTTCCCGATTTCGGGAACGGGCATCCTGACCAAGATAGAAGATAATATCAGATTGCTTCGGCAGCGCGTCAATAGCCCGGGCCAATTGATCGTCCGTGGTTGTTTGACCATAGATATTTCCTGTTTTTTCGATACGTTCAACCATCTCCTCAATTATAGGAGGAAGTGCATTGGCAATAGCCGCCTGAAATCGGGTTTCCATAACGAACGCAACGGGATCCCAGCCGGTTTTACATTCATGTGTACAGGCCCGACATAACGAACATTCGTAGATATTGTCCATAATATCGGCCAGAATATCGGAGCCGCGCAGTGCTACGGAGATTGCCAGGGCGCGAGCCCGGGCCGTATTCCGTTCATGACCGGTTGCATTCCCTATCGGACATATATGACGGCACATCCAGCAGAAACGACAGGCATCTATCGTTTCACGATTTTTTTGTGTTAATGATAATTCCATGATACCGTCTCCTATAAACCCAATTTAAACGGATTCATTATTCCATTGGGATCCAATTGTTGTTTCAAGGCCTCGAAGACCTGCATGGCCGGACCATATTGTTCCTTCATTAGACGACCCAATTTAATTCCGACTCCATGATGATCATTGACCACTCCGCCATTTGCCAATGCGGTTCGAACACCGCAGTTCCAAATTTGATTATGAAGACGAAGTGCCTCCATTGGATCTGTCGGTGGTTCTTTAACGATGAATCGGTCATAGACCATACATCCCCATTCGTACCAATGGGAAAAATGGGCAATGAAATTGGCCATGGGAAAATTCGATTCAATAGCCTTCTTCATTTCCCAATAGATCTTCTCGATCTTGTCGAAAGGAGCGATGGTGTCCATTGTTCCGAACATCCAGGGAAGGTCCAGGGCATGACCGGGATAGAAGAAGGTGATTTTCTCCTTCCACCATTTTTCACCGTAATCACTTCCCAAATCTTCGGCTCCGTATTTGGCGAAAATGGACAGCATGATCTTTTCCTCGATCTCGACGATTTCCGAAATTCCTTCCAAAGCGAGGTTCATAAACGCTCCCTTTTTTTCGACACCGATGATCTTCTTAATGATCGAACCTGTCTCTTCTTCATCGTAAAATCGCATGACAGAAGGTTTAATTTTCTGGAGTAGTTCTTTACCGGCCTTAAAACCGTCGGTCATATTTTTAAAGAGGAACGCGCGAAACTTCCGTACTTCCGGTTGATCGAAGATACGCATCTGTGCCTTCGTAATAACACCGAGTGTTCCTTCCGAACCGATAAAGATTTGGTTCAGGTCGGGTCCAGCCGCGTGTTTCGGGGCGGGCGATGTTTCTATGATATCACCATTCGGGAGTACGACTTCCATTTGGAGGACCATATCGTCTATTTTTCCGTATTTTGTGGAGACGACTCCGATTCCGCGGTGGGCAAGGAATCCACCGACTGTCGAGCAGGTCAGTGAACTCGGATAGTGCATTGTTGCGAATCCTTTTTCGTTGGCTGCCCATTCCAAATGTTTATAGATAGCGCCTGTTCCACATTCGATGTACATGGAGTCTGTATTGATTTGAAAAATATCGTTCATTCGTTTGGTATCAAGAACGATGCCTCCGGCAACGGGAATAGCGCCTCCCTGGGTACCGCCCCCCCCTCCCCAAGTGGTTACGGGAATTTTATAATAATTGGCGATCTTGAGGACGGCACTGGTCTCCTTCGCATTGCGTGGAGAAATGATATAATCGGCCTCCGGCATTCGGATACCGCGATCCGCCCAGAGACGTGATAGCCAGAAGTAATCGACACTGTGTGCCACTTTATCGATGGTACGCGTAGAACAATTCTCCTGTCCAACGGCATCTTCCAGTTCGGACTGAATCATTGCAAACAAAAAATCATTCATATCAGTAATTCTCCAAGGGGTCAAAAACGAGGTCGGGTACGTATTTGGCAAACTCTTTCAGGACGTCGAAATAACTTCCTTCCACTTCGCTTTGATGGTGCATATAGGGTCCTTCGATCAGTTTTCGTTCAACTGCTGGAAGGTTGTTGAATTGAGCCCATAAATAGGTTCCTGCTGTTTGCGGGCCATCGGTAGTATCGAATTCACCGGCCAGCAGGTAATAATTACCTCGTTCCGCCTGAAATCGGGCCAGGGTATAATGTCCGTCTCGAACGCAAAAGTCTGGTTTGTAGCCGATACAGAGTTTGCGAATCGGTCCATCCTTCTTGAGCGAGGAGGCAAATACACCGCAATGCCATAACAATTCCGCGTTATTGTTCGTTGGATGACGCATTGTAAATTCACCGAAGAAGGTTGTTTTCCGGCCTCGGGCCGCACACGACAGCAGGGCGGCGGTGATTGCTCCGTGAACGTCCGTTTCGCATAATACAATACAGCCTTTATCGGCTAAAATGGACATGGCCAGACAGGGGAGAACCCCGAACGCAACGTTCATTGAAGTCCAGCATTCGGTTGCGATTAGATCGCACTGATATTCCTTTAGAACATCCTGATACATTTCAATGAATGCGGATAGTTTATAGAGATTTTCTTCCGAAACATCACTGACGTCGAATTTACTTCGAATCTCTTTTATATGTTCGGCAAGTGTGATTCGGCGGTCGATTAATATAGCGTTCATTCGATTGGTTATTTCCGCCATATTTACAGGTACAACGTCGATTCCGAAACGTTCGGTCAATTCCAGTTCATTGATCATAACACATTTAAATGGCTTGACTCGATTACCCGCCTGAAGAATTCGCAGATGATGGAAATTTTTGACCATACAGGCCACAGACAGGAATTTTTTGACTCCCTGTATAAAGGTGTCTTCTTCCGGATCGCAATTCTCGATATAGGTATAGGGAACATTATATCGCTTGAGTTGTTTGCTAATCGAAAACAGACCGCATTGTGTATCGGTATATCGAGTACCATCCGGTTCGATAATACGATCCCGGGGGCCCCAGAGAAGGGTTGGCAGATTCAATAACTGGGCAACTTTACCCGCCGCTTCTTCGTTACCGAAATTACAGTTGATAATGAATATGGCGTCAACTTTTTTCTCCTTCATATAATCGGCGACTTGTTGGCAGTCCTTCGTCTCAATCAGGAGTCCTTCATCGTTGAGCCAGTCCAGATCAAAAAATTCAGTATCCTGATCGGTAAACTGTTCTTTAATGACTTTAAAGGCCTTTTCCTTGTTAGCGTCTGCATAGTCCGAATTGAACATACCGGTTCTTTTCGGACCGGGCAGATAGCGGCGTTCCGGAATCAGACCGATTTTCAATTTGTAATTTAGCATAATAGATCAAATACTCCATTTCCAGAGGCCGGGCAGGGCGGTGGAATTTTCATAGAGAATATCTTCATCGTCGGGAGTAACCGGTGGTTCTGCGTCGGGCATCACAGGAGGATTATCATTCATGGACGTAACTCCATTAACGGGGAATTCCGGTTTTCCTTTAGCGACGGCTTCGTCCCAAGTGATTTTCTGACCGGACCAGGCTGCCATTCGGCCCAGAACTGCGGTAAAGGTGGAGGTGGCTCCATACCAACAGTCGTTATGTTTGATACCATTACGAATGAATCGAACCAGTTCGTTGTGTTCCTGTTGGAACGGTTGAATAACTTTTTTTCCTTGGGGATTATAGCGCCAGAGTTCCTTGTTTGTGCCACGTTCCTTAATCCAGCCGCCGTCCCGATTTTCGCCGATTTCGCCATAGCCTTTTGTGCCTTCGAACTGTTCTGTAACGAGATTCCAGCAGTTCCCTTGATGACGGCATTGACTGTACATTTTGGAGCCGTCCGGATAGGTATATTCGATCATATAATGGTCCCAGCGATAACCGGAGCCACGAAATCGCGGGAAGGTTCGAACCTGACGGCCTCCCATTCCCTGGGCACTAATGGGATGATAGGTACCATCACCTTTACCGTGCATCCAGTTGGCGATATCGATATTATGAACATGCTGTTCACAGATATTATCACCACTCAACCAAACGAAATGATACCAGTTTCGCATTTGATATAACATTTCCGTATCGTTTTCCATACGTGGTCGTTCCCACATATTACCAGTATTCCAATAGACACGGGAATAGATCATGTCACCCAGGAGTCCTTTATTAAGCTGATCGAGCCAGGCGAGGTAGCGATCTTCATAATGGCGTTGGAGTCCAACAACAACGGACAGACCTTTTTCGTCGGCCAATTTATTTGTTTCCATTAAAGAACGATATCCGGGCGCGTCAACGCAAACCGGTTTTTCCATAAAGATATGTTTGCCTTTTTCGACGGCATATCGGTAATGAATCGGTCGAAAACCGGGCGTTGTAATGATTAGAATCTGATCGCAACTATCGATTGCCTGTTTATAGGCATCGAAACCGACGAAAATAGAGTCGTCGGTTAATGCAATTTTATCTTTAAACGTTTCCTTCATATCGTTTAGGGCTTTGGCCGCTGTTTTGGCTTTACTTTCGACAGCATCGGCAATTGCCACCAATTTCATATTATCACCAACGTCCAGACGCTGACGAATTGCGCCCATTCCTCGATTACCGCAGCCAATTAAAGCGACTTTAATCAAGTCGTCACCCTTTGCCTGTGCGCCTCGGGCTACTGTCATTCCGGATGCCGCACTGACCCCTAATAACATGGAATTCTTTAAAAAGTTTCTTCTCTTCATAGATCTTTTCCTTTTATTTGCTTTTCCCGGATTGCGGAATAAATAGAAAACAATTATACTCTATCCCAGACATTCCTTAATTCATATTTGATATTGTATCATTATCAAACAGGGAATGCAACCATAATTTAACGCAAAATACCCCTCTTTTTTCCGCATTATGAAAGATCTGTAAAGATAATTAAAGTTAGTAACACAGGAAAACTGGAAAACAGGAAAAGGAGCACTTGTTCCCATGAAATGGATAGAGGGTGTTTGAGGGGAATTATTTTACAATAAAAGAGTTCAAGAGTACCTGGAATGAAAGATCGATCATTATTAACCCCCATGGAGCCTGGTAGACAGCATCACTGCCCTGAAATTGCAGTCGTTTTTGACCTGGCCGTCGAGCCTGCCCGTGGTATTCTACGGGGATTTATGCAGTATATTCGACTCCATAATCCCTGGAACGTCAATTTTATCTCTAAAACGGCTAGTGACGTCGACCCGTCTTCCCTGCGAAACTGGAATGGTGATGGTATTCTTGCACATGTTCCCGACGAAAAAACTTTTTTGGAGATCCTGTCCAAACGACTTCCAACAGTCGCCCTGGCCAAGGTGGATTTGGATTTACTTCGCAGGGAACAGTTATTACAGGAGAAGCAGAATTCTAAAGATAAAAAAGCGATGGCCAATCAAGTACCTTTAACCGAACCTGTTTTTATTCGCTGTGATAATGTTGCGGTGGGCGAGATGGCAGTCGATTATTTTTTGAAGAAAAATTTTGAGTATTTTGCCTATGTCCCCTATTCGCGCCCGGAGATCTGGTGTCAGGAGCGACAGTTGGCATTTGAACAGGCGCTAGCCCGGCACGGATATAGGGCATCGGTATTCGAGATAGGGACAGGCGAACAGACCGACTGGTTTCAACAACGGGAACAGATGCGCGACTGGCTCCTGGCCCTTCCGAGGCCGGTTGCTATTTTAGCCGCCAACGATTTTCGTGGAAGACAGATCCTGGAGGTTTGTCAGAGGTCCGGGATACCTGTTCCCTATCAAGTGGCTGTTTTAGGGGTCGATAATGACCTGCCTGTCTGTGAAATGAGCTATCCGTCATTGTCCAGTATTGCGGTAGATTGGGAACATGCCGGATTTATGGCTGCCGAAGTACTTCAAGGGCTGTTTCAAGGGGAAGTACCGACATTATCCTGTTATGGTCCGACTGGTATTGTAACGCGGAATTCGACCGAGTCTCTCCAGATTGCAGACGAACTGGTTGTTCGAATTTTGGAGACTATTCGATTCAATAAACGGGTAAATTTAAGAGTGGGTGATATATTAAAGACACTGCCTGTTTCAGAACGTTGTGCTCAGGAGCGTTTTAAAAAGGCGATGGGCCATTCTATTATGGAGGAAATAAAACGTGTTCGTATGAAAAATATCAGTGAACTTGTCGAGGAAACTGATATTTCCTTCCAGGAGATTGCACAATCGTTTGGATTCGAAAATGCCAATCATTTAGCCCAAGTCTTTAAAAAGGAGTTTGGAATGACAATGGGTGAATATCGTCGCGCCGTCCGAAATCGTTGAACAGAAATTGTAATCCCGTCGTTATGCTCAATGCCGTTTGAAATGTCTTTTTTCTACAGGGGGCCCGCCTGTTTTGGTAACCATTTACGAACGATTTTGGAACCACGGATATCACGGATAAACAGAGATAGTCTGCCGTAAAATACAATATTATGCAATAACAAACGAAACATTTTTATTTATTATCATAAATAATTTTATCATAAAAAAGTTTGTTTGCCAAAAAACTATCCGTGAAAATCAGTATTATTCGTGGTTTTACTTTATATTCGTGGTTTCACTTTATATTCGAGAACAGTTACTTTTTTATTTGGTAGTTTTGGAAAAGATTTATTTTTTCGTGATAGAAATCAACGTTTCCTTTAGGAGAGTTTAGGGAGAGTTTAAGGAGAGTTAAGGGTAGGGATATAAAGTTTCGGTTTTACCCTCTTGACATAAAAAAATGAATAGTTAGAATTTCTTTCGTTCGCTCGGAGGGCGTGTCATACGTTTGGAAATGATAGGCTGGATAAGGCGCAGATTGAAAAGTCTGTTTCTTACCCAGCCTTTTTTTATGGATTAAGAGGATAAAAAAATGGATTTTTTGAAAGAAAAAACAGGAAAAATCTATTTCAAGTATCTTGGAGCGGCATTTGGAAGTGCGTTGATTACATCAATTTATTCCATTGTCGATATAGCGATGGTCGGTCAGTACCAAGGTCCGATGGGAACGGCAGCATTAACGATTATTGCGCCGGTCTGGAACATTATTTACAGTCTCGGTTTATTGGTGGGTATTGGTGGATCTGTTCTTTTCAGTTCCATTCGAGGCAAAAACAATGGAGTGATTACGCCGGAAGCGAACGGTTATTTTACAGTATCTCTAATTGGAGGAGGGATCCTTGCCGTTGTTTCGTGGTTTATTGTCGTATTTTTTGAGGATCGACTTTTACTCTTTTTTGGGGCCTCGGAAGAATTATTACCACTTGCAAAAGAATATCTTCATCCCATTAAATATGTTTTTCCGGTTTATTTATTTACTCAATTACTGGCCGCCTTTTTGAGAAACGATAATGCGCCGGGCCTTGCAACTATCGGGGTCCTTGCTGGAGGTATCTTTAATATTTTCGGTGATTATTTCTTTATTTTTACGCTGGATAAAGGTATCTGGGGGGCTGGAATTGCTACCGCATTGGGAGGGTGTATTTCTCTGTTGGTGATTATGTCTCACTTCGTATCACGAAGATGTACCTTGAAACTTGTTAAGCCAATTCTGTTCGTAAAAAAATGTCGTGAAATATTTGTTACAGGTTTTTCCACTTTTTTTATTGATGTGGCAATGGGAATATTAACGATTTTCTTCAATCGGCAGATTATGACATATCTGGATATAAATGCACTTGCCGTTTACGGTGTTATTGCCAATGTGAGCTGTTTTGCTCAATGTAGTGCGTACAGTGTTGGTCAGGCCACCCAGCCAATGATCTCGACTTATTACGGTGCCGGACTGGGAGAACGTATAAAAATGACTCTCAAATATGCGTTATATACGGTATGTTTTTTCGGTCTGTTCTGGACCGTTCTTACGCAGGGAATGCCGAATATGTTTGTCTATCTGTTTATGAAACCGTCAAAAGATATACTGACTATTGCTCCTGCCATTATCAGAGTTTACAGTATCTCGTTTATCCTACTGCCCATGAATATATTTTCAACATATTATTTTCAGGCGATATTAAAACCAGGTACGGCGTTTATCGTTTCTGTCATGCGTGGATTGATTATCAGTGGAACTTTGATTTTTATTCTGCCACGGGTTTTTAATGCAAATTTTATCTGGCTTGCTATACCAATTACTGAATTTATTGTGTTTTTATATGCCATAATGAAACTCTGCCGATACACAAAACGATTATAATCAATCTTTTTTTAAGCCAGAATTTTAAATTAAGTACTTTTTACCTGTTATTTTCGTTTTGTTTCGTATAAATTATCTATACTAACGTAAAGTGACAAAGCGACAAAGGATAGAGAAATCTTGTAATAATCAAAATTTGACAGAAACCGATTATTCTATACTTGACTCCCCTTGAGTTTAGATTATACTGATTTTTTAAATGTTAAACGTTCTTGGTGAAACTGAAATCCATGTTGATTATCATTATAAATTCATCCTGCGAACGGATACTATATGAATATTCAATCAACGACTCTATGCTTTTGCATAGGGGAAAAGGGGAGGAGTTTTCGTCATGACGGAGCATATGACTGAGCATACATTGAATACCACTGATTCAATTACAGATACTCAAAAAATTGATATTTTGAATCAGACCGTAGCCAATTATCAGATGGTCAATCGTGTGCTTGAAATGATTTCCGTTGAGACTGATTTTGACATCTCGGTTAATGGGCTTCTCTCTATGACCGGTCAGGAACTTCATTCGGATCGTTGTTATGTTTGCAAGTTTTCTGATGATTGCGAATACAGTGATAATACACATGAATGGGTTTCCCATCCGGATCTTGCGGAAATACAAAACCTTCAACATGTCCCAACGCCGGCCGATAGATGGATAGAATTACTTGGACAGCACGAGCCGGTGATCATTTCCGATACAGAAAATCCTCCGGATAATTTTCTTCCGTCCGTTGAGTTATTGTTACAGCAGAAAACCAAATCCCTTTTTATTGTGGGGTTGTGGTCGAACGGAAAACTGTCAGGATTTCTTGGTGTGGATTATGTCAACCAACACCAGCCATTTTCAGAAAATATCCTACAGGTTCTCAATAATGCGGCAAGGCTTTACGATATTGTGTGTGAACGCAATCGTAATCATCAGGAAATTGAACGGAAAAATGTCGAGTTGCGTAATCGCGCAACAATGATGGATCTGATTATCAACTCTTTACCCGCCCTTATTTTTGCCAAAAATGCCGACAATCATTTCCATTATGTTATGGCAAATCGGGCCTTTCTGGAATTTGTCGAAAAACCTGTTGATGAAGTGATTGGGAAAACCGACCGCGACATCTTTTCCAATACAGACGACTGCAAAAGGTCTGAATGTATTGATACGGAAATCATGGCAAGTGGAGAAGGCCGGAATTTTTCCGAGGCGATATATGCGGCAAATCAAAAGAAAGTTCAATTTCAAACCATTAAAACGCCCTGTCTCGGTCCTTCTGGCGAAAGACTGTTGTTCGGTATTTCCGTTGACACAACGCAAAACATGATTTTGAATAAGAGTCGTGAAATCATTCATGAATGTTTGGAAGTCCTGGTATTGAATCCGAATCTGGAAGAAGGCATCAGTCGTTCCGTGGAAAAAGTACGGAAACATATTGGTGCCGACAGAATCTATATTTTAAAGTTTGATTTTATGAAGAAAACCGGCAGCATCTATAAAGAATTCTATGCCCCGGGACGAAGCTCAATATTGACCGAGACTCTAGAATTACCGCTTCCTCTCTCCTTTAACTGGGAAAAAATTATGCGCGATGAATGTTTTCTGAATATTCCTGATACCCAGGATGAGCTTTGTATGAAACAGATCGGTACTGATTCCGAAAATTTCATACGAAAATATGACTGCAAATCGTTGTACTGTCATCGGATACTGATTGACGGAAAACTTTGGGGCTATCTTGGAGTCACATATGAAAAAACTCCGCGCAGATTGAATGAGAGCGAATTGGATTTTATACAATCCGCGACTCGTTTCGTAGAAATCATGCTCCGCCACGAGCAAATGCAGTCGATACTTTTACGGGCACTGAAGGATGCACAGTCGGCGGAAAAGGCCAAAAGTTATTTTCTCGCAACGATGAGTCATGAGATACGTACCCCATTGAACACAGTCATTGGTTTTTCAGAAATTTTAAAGGATCAAACACTGTCTCCGGATACGAGAAACCAATATCTAAATAATATTTCAGTGGCGGGCAACGCCCTTCTTGCTCTTATAAACGATGTGCTTGACCTGTCAAAACTGGAGTCGGGCCATATGGTTTTTACTCCGATAGAAACTGATTTTCCTGCTATTGTGAACGAAGTTTCGAACATGTTCCAGCAACGACTGCACGATAAAAATTTGAAAATGAAGATCCACCTGGATCCCATGCCGACTTTAATGTTGGATAAAAGCAGAATGCGCCAGATTCTTTTCAATCTTATTGGCAATGCGGTCAAGTTTACGGACCATGGTCATATCGAATTCCGTACTTCCTTTACGCCGGAGGGAGATTCAAGTGGGACACTGCTTTTTTCACTTTCTGACACAGGTTGTGGTATTTCAGAAGAGGATCAAAAGCGGCTGTTCCATCCCTTTGTTCAGTCTAATAACGTTCGGGGAACTCAGACCGAAAGAAATGGTACCGGACTTGGTCTGGCTATTATTCGCCGAATGCTTGAACAGTGTAATGGAGATATCACACTGAAAAGTAAACAGGGCCAAGGCTCGACATTCACAGTAAAAATGCGCGAGGTCGGATATGTAGTAAAGTGTCATCCACCCGTTCATGAAGAAGACATGTCGGAAATTATGGTACATCACTTTACGGGCAAGGTATTGGTGGTAGACGATATCGCCTTGAATCTGAAGGTGACGCAGGCTATGTTGAAAAAACTTGGAGTGGAATCCGAAACCGCAAACGGACCGAAAGCTGCTTTGGAATGTCTGCGAAAAATGGACTTTGCACTTATACTATGTGATTTATGGATGCCGGAGATGAACGGGAGTGAACTGGCACGGGAAATTCACAAACTTTATCCGGACCGAAAATGGAAAATCGTTGCGTTGACCGCCGATATGGAAGCCGGAGATGCTTTTGACATGTCCGAATTCGATGCAATTTTACACAAGCCTGTCAATATGAAGAAATTGTACATGCTTTTAGAGAAAGGTTTAGGTTCTGCTGAATAATCGGACTTTTACAAAAAAGCAAAACAGTGTTCTAAATTATGGTAAAAGGAGTCAATAGAAGAAACTGAAAATTCCGTTACGGAAAAGTGTCGTAATATATCTTTTACGGTAACCATTCACGAACGATTTTGGAACCACGGATATCACGGATAAACACAGATAGTCTGTCGTAAAATACAATATATTACAATAACAAACTAAACAATTTTATCTATTATCATAAATAATTATATCATAAAAAAGTTTGTAACCATTCATGAACGATTATGGAACCACGGATATCACGGATAAATACAGATAGTCTGTCGTAAAATACAATATTTTACAATAAAAAACTAAACAATATTATCTATTATTATAAATAATTATATCATAAAAAGTTTGTTTGCCAAAAAACTATCCGTGTAAATCAGTGTTATCAGTGTTTTCACTTTATATCCGTGAACGGTTACCTTTTACGTAATAAATTTTGTATTCGTGAACGGTTACTCAATTATCAAGTATATTGATTTTCTGCTACAAAGACAAATAGTATATAAAAATGTTATCTTCTTAATTGAAACAGCTTATTATTTTTAGACGTACCGTTTTCTATTAAATTTTTATGATACATTTTTTTCAATCCTTAATCGTTAGAAATGAATATACAGATTAAACAAATATTTTTTATCTTAAACAAATAATATTTATCTTAAACAAATAATATTTATCTTAAACAAATGATTTTTTATTGAATGGATAATAGGACAGTCTTAAACGGATTATATAGTGGAACATATGGCAGTTCTCTCGGAGGTGGTTGTAGTATACCTATCCCGGGGAGTGCCGTAGAACATTCATCTTCTGGAAATTTTATGACAAGTAGTAAAACTTCATTCTTCTCTGCTTTTATTCATTGTCTGTGAAATATAGAAATACCGGGCCAATTACCGGTCCATCTTGAAATCGATATCATTCTGGAAAAGGTATGTAAAGAACGTATGTCGTCATTCATGAAAGTCCGCGAAATCACCATTGAAGTCTTAATATATCTGGAAATCACTTTTGTACTGTTTTTTTTCCAGAAATCTCGATTCGACTATCCTGAATTCCTGATATTGGTTCCGACCTTCTTTAAGCATTTTACTTGTTTTCCGTTCAATAACGCCACACTCATTCGGACATGATAAATCATTTGAAGGTTGAGAACATACAGATCTGTAGGGCTATTGAACTCTGAACTTTTTAACAAGGCAAAAGAAGAAAGTTGTAGAACCCTACAGATCTGTAGGGCTATTGAACCCCCATAATTGTATTCTACCCGTTAATCTTAAGGTTGTAGAACCCTACAGATCTGTAGGGCTATTGAACAAAGAATTATTTCAAGATGAATTTAATATCGTTGTAGAACCCTACAGATCTGTAGGGCTATTGAACAAAGAATTATTTCAAGATGAATTTAATATCGTTGTAGAACCCTACAGATCTGTAGGGCTATTGAACAGTATGTCCCCACAGAATTCACCCACCTAATGTTGTAGAACCCTACAGATCTGTAGGGCTATTGAACGGTATGGGATATAAATTATATTGTGAAAAGAGTTGTAGAACCCTACAGATCTGTAGGGCTATTGAACCACAATGAAATCAGATGGGGAAATGTACGGTTGTAGAACCCTACAGATCTGTAGGGCTATTGAACTACTTTATCAACGTTACCTCCCATAGCCTCTGTTGTAGAACCCTACAGATCTGTAGGGCTATTGAACGTCTTGTAAAAGCGATTTCAGATAATTATAGTTGTAGAACCCTACAGATCTGTAGGGCTATTGAACCGATTGGACACCCAATCGGTAAAAGTGTTATCAAAAAACCTTTTAGAATTGTAGGGCTATTGAACCTTACAAACAAAAGGAATTTTTACTACGATTTGATAAGACCCTACAGAATTGCAGGGCGTTTATTGTAGTTATAATACCCGATATATTGAAATGTACAAGGGGGTATTAAGAGATAATGTAATATTATCGGTAAAATCCATGAATATTTTCATTAAAATACAATAATCGGGTCAAGTAATTGGGAAAATCAGCCACAATAGACGCAATCAACTTTTCAACGATTTCAGGAATAAAACGTAACAACTATCATCATATGTCACTATTATTATTGTTGCCATTATTGTCTTTACCATTATTATGGTTGACATCATTGTGGTAGAAATCATTATTAATGTCCAATTACGCGAACTTTTTTTGGGCTTTTGTGTCATGAAACTGTGCCAAAAATACCAAAAATATGACGGGATTACCCTTATCTGTCTCTTCCTTGATTATATATAATGTTACTTACGCCTGTAATGATATAATCATTATAAAACTAATGTCACAGTTCAGGACGTGTTCAATTGTTCCGTCAGGTTATGGATTGCCATTTGGCCTTCCGAATAACTTAAATGACACGTCTTCCCGTAAAGACTGTCCAGCCTGTTGAATTCCAGTTTATCCCTTTTTCCTTTTTGATTTTTTGTTGGAGGCTATACTTTTTGTTCTTCTTTTCGATTCATTTTTGTGTTTCCTCTTTATAACCATTCACGAACGATTATGGAACCACAGATTTTACGGATAAACAAAGATAGTCTGTCGTAAAATACAATTTTTTACAATAACAAACTAAACATATTTATCTATTATAATAAATAATTTTATCATAAAAAAAAGTTTGTTTGCCAAAAAACTATCCGTGAAAATCAGTGATATCCGGTATCGCTGTGAAAGTTTGATTAAACTAGTAGACTGAAAGGAGTTTACC
>CAYUAP010000014.1:0-56461 GCA_964442735.1 uncultured Planctomycetaceae bacterium
GACTATCTGTGTTTATCCGTGGTATCCGTGGTTCCAAAATCGTTCGTGAATGGTTATTAACAGATTCCGACTCCAATATGTAATTTTCTGGTGGAATGTACATAATGGAACGTCAGACTTTTCGAGGAAAGATATCCACGGGACTCAATGCAAAATAAATCCGGAAAATATCCTCTATTATTCGATATCATTGAGAATGTTTCATTGAAGATGTTCTCTTTTTAAGGTACTGTAAACGTTGTTCATTGTCTACATAGATCTACATGGATCTACATGGATCTACAACGGAGAAGAAAGATACCCTCAACTCCTCCAAAAAAACTTTTTTCCTGGGAAGAATAACACCAGCCACAAGAGTCTTTTTCTCTTTTTCATTTCCAATCACGTCGTTGTCGGCTATTGGGAATATCCATACTTAAACGATATTTAGTAATAGCCCGGCGACTAATTTTCATTCCTTCCTTCACAAAAATTTTCACAATTTCTTCGTCGGAGAGAGGATTTTTTTTGTCTTCCGTATCGATCATATTCCGTAATTTTAAACGAACAGCATCCTGGGTCATGTCACCATCCCGAGAAACACTAAAGAATCGTTTAAAAGGAAGGATTCCCTGGGGGGACTGTAACCATTTATTACCACAGGCGCGCGAAACAGTCGATGCGTTGACACCAACTTTATCGGCAATCTGCTTAAGAATCAGTGGATGTATATACTCCGGACCATTTTCCAGAAAATCTTTCTGATGCTCGACAATCGCACTAGCCACAGAATACAACGTTAGCTTGCGTTGATGTACTAAATCCACAAGTTCCTGCGCCGAAAGGATTTTATTATGGAGGTATTTTCGTGCATCCTTGTCCAGCGTTTTTTCATGAATCATACGCAAATAATAGGGATTTAAATGGACGTGGTACGCGCGACTATCGGCTAGTTGAATATTCCAGGTACCATCGTCCATTTTTTCGACATAGACGTCCGGACGAATGACTCCATTTTTGCGAGGCTCGAAAACAGATCCCGGATTCGGATTCAATTTACGTATTTCCTCGATAATTTTTGCGACATTTTCTGGCGAATAACCTGTTTTTTTGGCAATTTGCGGAATACTGAACTTTATGATATCATCCAAATGATTCTCGATAAAATAGCGTATCTCCTGCTCGTAGGGCATGCCCTTTTTAAGTTGCAGAAGTAGACATTCTTTAAAATCACGAGCCCCTACCCCTTTAGGATCAAACATCTGTACCAACCGGAGGGCCTCTTCCGACTCCTTTAACTCTTCCGGCGTTATGTTACTTCTCGCTTTTTGTTCTGTTATGTTGCATACAGTATCTTCCAACTCCTCTAACTCTTCCGGCGTCATGTTAGGATCGAAAAAATTCTCTAATGTATGGGGAAAAAATCCGGAATGATCCAGATTATTAATGATTTCCTCCGCGCGGTCCCGGATATTTTCCGGGCAATCAAACCACCGCAATTGCTCTAAAAGATGATCCTGAAGTGATTCCTTGGGCATTTCAATATTATTAACCATATCAAGATAGCGTTCCGAATCCTGTTCCAAGGCGTCTTGAGAACGCTTGGGCATATCGTCACTACCATCGTTCCATATTTCACCATAGGCAAGATAGTCATCCGGAGTGAAACTGTCAGCATAAATATCAGAGGAATTGGAAACTTCATTTCCTTCCCTTTCTTCATGGAGATTATCCTGATCCCCAGAAACGGTATCGTCTCCTTCCAAGTCATCGTCCATTTCCAAAACAGGATTGGTCAACATTTCATATTCCAATTTCTCCTCTAAAACCTGTAATGGAAGCTGGAGAAGCTCCATGGAATGAATCAAACGCTGCTTCATACGAGTCGTCTGTGTCGTGGTCGCCTTAATCGTGGCTGTCGTTCCCATTCGCATAGAAGTCGGCATAATATATCCTCCTTTAGGGCAAGTCCGAAAACCCTATGAAGCCCGGTCCTTTATATCACCGGTCCTTTATATTAATTATCTGGTTTTGGGAGCACCCTCAATTTCTGTTTCATTTTTAATACCTTTTTGAAAGGTTACTTTTTCTATATTTTATCTTGAATTACCGTAATAGGCAAGAGAAAATATTTCAAATTTGGAAATCTTTTACAAATTACTATAATAAATTTGTATAATTATGTGGGAAATGAATTATTTGTTTTTTAGAATTAATGATAAATTAACAATCTAAAGGATTAGATTATTGCATGAATAATCATAAAAGAAGTTTTTTCTTCCTTTATTCAAGTTCACGAGAAAAGAGACAATAGATGAATGATCATTTTGGGACGATTTTTTTGTTTTTTACACTAATCAACATTTCCTTGAGGAGTTTCTGGTCAATTGTATTGGAAATAAAACGGACTGAACCATTGGCCATCGCGATATCGCATCCGCCAGAATGACTACTTCCCAAACCATAGAGAGTCCGATTGACCCCTTCCGCTGCAATATCGGAAGATATTTCTTGAGTCGGATCCATCCAACAGACGGGAATCAGTCGTTCCACTACAAAAAAGGTATTATCGGATCCTCTATAAAAGTCGGACATATTTCTCGTTTTTTCTTCCGAAAATGTAGCATCAGGCCCAACAATAACCGAGTAACAGCAATTTGAGTCCTCCGATAAAGAGGGAATCTGTTTCTGAAGAAGATTTCTCAATTTTTTATTTGAAGGACATTGCCATATCGTGTGATTTAAATGATGAAATTGACGATTGTATTCACTGTTCCAGGGTTCGTTGAGATGTATTTTTTTATAGAGTTCTTCCTCGCCCAGATAGGGAAGAAGCAGAACACGCCAGGAATGAAGTGGTCTTCCATCCGAATCGATCGTATAAACCGGCGGAAACGATCCATTGACATCATGATATTCGAGAAATGCAGACATAATAAACTTTAAATTATAGGTACAATTCATACGTCGTGCGGCTTCACGTGCCGTACATATTTGTGGAAGTATAAAGAAAAGGAAGAGATAAAACAGAAGAAATACAATCCAGAGCCATTTAACTTGAAAAGCCAATGGAAACGGATTATCACGACGAGAACAGGCGGCATCCACAACAGCATAAAAAAGCGTTAAAATTGGAAAAGGAATTAAAATAAAAAAAATCATGAAATCGTGAATCGTTTCGTCGGGAATAACCGTATAGAATAACGAATAAATACTACAGAAAACAGGTAATACCGATAAAACAAACAGAATCAGGAAAATAAAAGCTTCCCACCAACGTTTTTGAACCAATTGCCCAACCCCTGGAAGAAGAAAAGATAAAAAAGCTGGAATAATATGTATTTTTTGAGGAGAAAAGTCAGATTCAGGATCTGATAACGCTTGTTCTTTATTCATAATAACCCCTATCCTTGAATTAGGAACTTAAAACCAGACGGCAAGGGATTCCACCTTCCAATTTATAAAACCACTTTTCTATAATTGTAACCATTCTCGGATATAAAGTGAAACCACGGATAACAATGATTTTCACGGATAACAATAATTTTCACGGTAGTTTTTTGGCAAACAAACTTTTTATGATAAAATTATTTATTATAATAGATAAAAAAGTTTCGTTTGTTATTGTAAAATATTGTATTTTACGGCAGACTATCTGTGTTTATCCGTGATATCCGTGGTTCCAAAATCGTTCGTGAATGGTACCTATAATTTTATACAATAATACGTTCAATTCTACTAATTGTTTCCGCGATATTCCATGATTGATCGTCTCGCTCCATTGGGGCATTTTCATCCAACCAGACATCGACCCGTTTCAATGCCGATAAAACGGTACTGTGACTGCGATTACCGAAATAATTACCGATTTCCGACAATGCAGCGTTCGTATGTTTTCGGGCAAGCCACATGGCCAGCATACGCGGATAACAATAGACTTTAGCCTTCGATTTGGAACGTAACGAAATATTGGAAATATTAAAGACATCCAGAACGGCACGTTCCACTTCCGCCAGCGATATTATTTTACGATTACAACGAATTAGATCACGAAGTGAAGTCCGAGCCATATCCAATGTAATCGATTCCCCGGTTGTCTGATGAACCGCGAACAGTCGGGTCAATGCCCCGGCCAACTGGCGTGCATGTGTCGAAAAACAGGACACCACATATCGACAAACATCATCCGGGATCGACAGATTTAAATCAAGCGCCATCTGTTTTAATATGGTATGCAGTGTATCACGTTCTGGAGACTCAATTTTACAAACGAGTCCACTGGTTATCCGTGAAGACAATTCACTGCGAAAATCTTTCATCTCCGCCAAAGATCGGTCCGAACTAAAAATAATCTGAACCCCTAGTGGTCGAAGATAATCAATTAACCCCAACAGAGCAATTTGTGTCTGTTTGCGATTCTGTAAATAATGAAGATCATCAATTACCAGTGCTGATATATTGCGAAAACGTTTTCGAAACGTAGAACCATCGCCACGAATGTTCTGAATGAACAGGGTCGTAAACTGATTGGCCGTCAGGAAAAAAGGAGGTTTTTTTCTGTTCTGCTTGTAAAGTTCAGAACATATTCCTTCCAAAAGACAGGTTTTTCCGACACTCGTACTTCCATAAATAAATATGGGATTAAGTTTACCCGGCTGTTCGATCGCGAAATCGGCGGCAATTTTCGCGGCCCGATTCGATTTTCCGACAACAAAACGGTCATACGAAGACATTTTACTCTGTTTGGCCCGAATAGAAAAATCAGGAACCTCCTCCAAGGGTAGAGAAGCCATGGAAACAGGATCTCTTTCAGGAACAAATACCGCGTCATTCGAGGTAACGAGAACCGTGTTTTTCCGGCGTCCACGTCGATTCTTTTTGTCTGATGTCTCCGCATCAGCCTCTTGATATTCCGGATCAAATTTCAATAAAGGATGTTTTTCAGTATTGACTGTATTTTCAGTTTCATCAACAAAATTTTGTTGTGATAAAGTCTTTTTCGTTTTCTGTTTCGATTTACCGGCTTGCTTCCCCCTTAAACGTTTAGTGTCTTTTAAATCATCTTCAGTTGAATCAATCGAATTAATTGAAGTTTGGGGTTGAATCGAACTATCCTGAACAAGAAAACGCATTGGATAGACTTCGGCAAAAAGTTCACGACTAACCTGTTCCAGAACATGTTTGAAATTCTTCTCGCGCCATTCCGACAGGAATGGTGTGGGGGAATAAACAAACAATGTAGATTCACGTAGCTCAAAATGAACTTTACTCCCAAACCACAAGTCGAAAAGTTTTTTGTCGATCCTTCGCGAGATCGCATCAAGAATAACATTTTCGATTTCCATATTCAACACAGACACCCGTTTAAGTTAAAACACCACAAACCATTTATAAAAGGGAGGTTTAAAAACCCTATCGCACTACATTTCAATTCAAATTCTGTAACTATAGGAGAAACGGGCAGGGAGCCCGTGATCCCAAGATGTTGAAACCACCCTTTCGTCAACAAATAGACTTGCCTCTTGCAAAAATAATTTGAATTCTCTTTTACCGTCAGACTATCAACTCCAATATCTATGCCTCGATTTTACCGTGTTATTTTCAAATGTCAAATGTATTTTTCACTAAAATTTCAGTCAATAACCGTACCTAATTTATAACTTTCTGTAAAAAAGGGACTTCGACCCTGAAAAATATTTTAGTTATTTCCTACCATTATTTTTTTCGGCTGTTTTACTGTAAAAAACCAATGATGCCCACTGTCTTTTTTCCATTAGCAACCCTAATATATACTATCGTTATACCGGTTAAAACTGTTTCGTAAAATTCTGTCAGGAATGTTTATAACGGTTTTACTGAAGGAAACTGTCAATCCGACAGACCATTCGTATTATAATAATTACGATATCTAATAAAGAGAGAAAATCTCTGCTTTAAATTCGGAAAAACCCAATTGTAGCAATTACAAGATATTTAACAAGATCTACAATTGCATTAAATGTATAGTTCATTTCAGATATAACCGTTTTGCAAAATGGAAATTACTTTTATTCAGGATATGGTGTCAAGGTATTTTTTATTTCATCTGGAAGCACAAAACATGAAAATTAATAAATTCCAAACACTATTGGTTTATAACGTTTAAATCTTCCGATTCAACCAGAAACACAAAATTAACCAAAACGCCTGTTTTGAAAAATAGACTTTTATAACGACCTTGAGTATAACAACCATACTACTTAAAATACTTTTTTGGAAAATACCAGATGGAAACCCGCTTTTCCAGGATCGTAAACGGTCTTTTTTAATAACGATCTTTTATAACCGTTCACGGATATAAAGTGAAATCACGGATAACACTGATTTTCACGGATAGTTTTTTGGCAAACAAATTTTTCATGATAAAATTATTTATTATAATAGTTAAAATGTTTAGCTTGTTATTGTAAAATATTGTATTTTACGGCAGACTATCTGTGTTTATCCGTGATATCCGTGGTTCCAAAATCGCTCGTAAATGGTTACAGTCTTTTTTAATAACGGTTTTTTTAATGTTGAATCCTGCAATTGGAATCCCCCTATTGAAATTTGTCCAGTGATTGTGTAGAATCGAAAAACAGGAAAAAAATGGAATTGAATAATTAATATTGTACTGGAATAGATACTGGTTCCCGGAAGATTTTGGGGGCAGTTTTATCCCTTTTTGAAATGGAGATGCAAATATGGAACGACGTAATTTTATTCAGACAGGACTGGTCCTGGGGGCTTCCGTTATGGGAAATTCTCTTTTGGAGACAACCGAAGCCCATACATTGACTGATGAAAACTTCAAAAAAATCAAAATAGCCCAAATTGGAGTTCGTCACGAACATGCCAGTGGCAAAATGAATACATTAAAAATGCTTCCGAAATACTATGAAATAGTCGGTATTGCTGCCGAGTCTCCCGAAGAACAAAAAAAACATGAAAAAGACAGTGTCTATAAAGGTCTGAAATGGTATAGTCAGAATGATCTGCTCAAATTACCCGGTCTGGAAGCAGTTGCTATCGAAACGGAAATGACGGAACTGCTCCCGACGGCAATACGATGCGCCGAACGCGGTCTACATCTGCATGTGGACAAGCCGCTGGGGCAATCGTATGACGAATGTAAAAAAATGCTTGATATCTGTCGTGAACATAAAGTCATCATGCAACCGGGCTATATGTTTCGAACGAATCAGGCGTTTCGTCTTCTTCTGAAGGCTGTTCAAAAGGGCTGGCTGGGGGAAGTACATGATGTCGCGCTGGATATGTGTCGAAATGATACGAGTCCTTCGTTTCGAAAATGGTTGGGAACCTATCGTGGTGGTGGTATGTATGACTTTGGATCACATTTAATCGATTTCGTCGTGGAACTTCTTGGGGAACCGGAAGGCATTCAGGTATTTGAACGACCAGACCCGAACGATGGCCTTCAAGATAATACATTATCGGTTCTGACGTACAAGAAGGCCATTGCGGAAATTCGTGTTTCTCTTCGGAAGATCGATGGTTTTAGTCGGCGGCGCCTGGCCGCATTCGGGACAAAAGGGTCGTTTGTTGTCGATCCTATTGAAGATTGGACAAAACACCCGGTCCCACCACTCAATGTTCGTTTAACTCTAGCGGTTTCCAACGAAGAATTTATGGCGGGAACCCATGATCTTAAATTGGATGCCTGTTCCGACCGATATATTGGCCAACTAACTGAACTGGCACATTATATTCGCGGAACGAAAAAAAATCCCTATTCGTATGAATATGAACTTCTTGTTCAGAAGGTCATTCTGGCCGCGTCCAATATGAAATAGTATAAAGAACCGGTTGTTTTGTAACACTATAATATATTCCTTCTTCCACAGGAAGAAAATAGAGGGAACATTTGTTTGGAGAATAACCATAAAGGGGAAATGTATGCTTTAGATACCCTAGTGGTTGCGAACACTTAAAAAACGGAGTTGACTGGAACGTGAACGTCTCGTCCGCACTGCCGGGACAACAGGCGTCTCGCCTGTTTTATTTCCCTGAATGAATTCCTAAATGAAAGTGTTGTCTTCCACTAGGTCATCCTCGTTTATCGGTACTTGACCGATGTTCTAATATTGAGCCGTGGAGGAAGGTGTAGTCGGATTCAGAACTCAATTCAGGACTCTCTGAAACAATCACCAACGTTGATTCGTCCGTAAATACCTCTTCTTCTATCATTCTTTTGTCGGTATTATCCAATATGATCTCCTAAATGGTTTCGATTGATATTACGGGAGTGAATATTCCTGCAAGCATCATCCGAAAATCCCTCCAAACAGGAGTTCTGTCTATTGCTCTTGCGCTAATCACTAAAAATATCATTTATATAAAATTGCGATCTTTTTACATTATTTCATAACATAAATCAACGTTTTCAGGAACAGAAAAAAAACAATCGCCTTTTTCATCATTCGAACCACAATATTGTTTTATTCGTACCTCCTTTATGACAGTCAGGGACTCGACAATTTTGGCCATTTATTTGGCGTAATAACGATTTCATGGATATTTACAGTCATTGTACTGTTTTTGACAGTCGTATCTTTATAAATTAATACAGACATAATGGTTCTATAGATCCTTCAGGTTTCTTGTATTGTGTCTGATTTAAAAAAAGACCTTCAAAAAACTGCAAAACAATGGCGACAAAGTTACATACTCTATGCATACTGCCTATTTTACATAATCAGAAAAAAACAAGTCTTTTTTAAAGTGATAGTAAAGTGGGGAGGACAAACGTCCGATTATTGTAAAGAACCATGAAACATGGCTTGATGGTCCGTTTATTAATTGTGTTAAAAAGGTAAAAGTTCGATGAAAAGCGAACAAGATTTCCATAAAACAGGTTGGGGTAATAATCCATGAAACAAATGGCTTGCGAATCGAGAATATCGATAATCTCCATACTGATTTTAGGATTAATTTTTTTCATGGAGATATTTTATTCTCCCAATAATCAGAAGGAAGTATTTTCTTCGGAAGAACGTCGAATGGCCCATAAAAGCGGATTTGTCCAAGCTGTAGCATTAGCCAATCCATCGGTGGTCAGTATTCAAGGTGAAAAACAATATGAAGTTCAAGATAATAATGGTAATAGAAGTGGCAATCGGGAAAACATTACGCACATCGGAATGGGAACCGGGGTTATTATTGATGAACGCGGTTATATTATAACGAATTTTCATGTTGTCAAGGGTCTTTTAAAGATACAAATTACAACGTATGACGGAACAGTATATCGGGAAGTGGAGTTTATCCGTAATGATTTGGAAACGGATTTAGCTCTTCTAAAAATAACCCCCATGGCTCCATTAAAGAAGATCACGTTCGGCAGTTCGGAAAATGTATTTTTAGCGGAAGATGTCATTGCCATTGGTAATCCCTATGGTTATCAGGCATCGGTATCACGTGGAATTGTCAGTGGACTGAATCGTCCCTTAAAGGCGAGTGATACCCTCTATTATGAAAACGTTTTACAAACGGACGCTGCAATTAATCCTGGTAATTCGGGAGGTCCGCTCGTTAATATTGACGGAGAAATGATCGGATTAAATGCGGCCGTTCGAGAAGGGGCTGAAAATATCGCGTTTGCAATTCCAGTCGATATTGTTCTGGAAGTCGCCGACCGTATGATTCGGGAATCAATTGCCAAAACAGAAACCTATGGTTTAACGTTGCGTCGACAGGTAGATTCGGAAACCTTGTCTTCTGAATGTATTGTCGAGTCGGTCAAGCCACAGAGTCCAGCCGCAAATGCCGGACTTCAGGAAGGCGATATTCTGTCCCATGTTAATCAATGGGAAATACATACACCACTGGACTATACGTGTGCCATGATCGATATGTCCGCGCTGGATGAAATCAAATTGGTCGTCGGACGAAACGGTAAATTATGGCAAACCTATATTGGCTTCCAAAATAAAAATATTTCCATTGCCGCAAAAGATAATGAAGTATTTCGACAAGTTAGTCGTCCGGTCAGTTCCTCAAAAATAAAATCGTATACCAATAAATCATCCAATACAAAAGAGGATGAAAACGAATTTCAGTTGGCATCCACAAATAAAGATGTACCCATTCTTCCTCTAATGGAGAAGAATGAATCCATATCTAACGATAAAGAAAAAACAAATGTCGATCTCCTGTGGAACGAATTGGGAATCATTGTTACCCCGGTTTCCAAACAGGAATATCAGAAGTTATATCCCGATTTAACTGCAATTTCCAGGGGAAAATACATTATATATCCGACAGGTGGTGTCCGTCTAATGGAACTCTCTAATTCCGGTTTATTTATGGAACAAAAGGAAAAACTTGAAAAAGAGGACCTCATCTTTGGTTTTCAGATCGGAGAAGACGAAGGTAATCGCTGGAGTGTTTCCTCAATAGACGATTTATGCTATATTGCTAAAAAGTGGAAGGAACTCGCTTCCAATCCGCAAAATCAAAACGCGCGTATTTATTTAATTCGTAAAAATACCCCCTTTTTTCTGGATATAAAACTTCCATAATATAAACAACTGTAATATAATGATAATATGATTGTTTTTCCTAAATACAAATTATAGTATTGGAAGAGGAAAAAGTAAAATCACCATAAAGATTCCATCGTAAACAGTACGGTTATCTATTACCATTATAGATTGGAGGAGTTTCCATGAATAATACAGTTGGTCGAGATTTAATAAAGAATTTCTATTATTCTCTTTCCTGTTGGAAATTTTGGCTGCTGGTTTTGTCTTTTATTCTATTGGCAATACCTTTTTCGCTCCTGGGAAACATTCCGGTTTACGGTCGTCATGGAGGTACAGTAGGTACATTAGCGCCTGTATGCTGGTTTCTATGGTTTGTTCTCGTTTACTTTTTTGCGTTAAATACCTTCGAACAGACCCTGGTTGGCAATAACGAATCCCTAAATTTTTCGGATTTTAATATCCATGATATATTATTGGGGTTTTGGCATTTTCTGTTTATGGTTTTGTTATCGACAATACCTGGAGTATTTTTTTTGTTTTTATCAGGAGGGAGCTTCGGTTTCTACTCTGATTATTTAGTAACGATTCCGATAACGATTAGTATTACACTTGTATTTCCCGTAATTTTCCTTTCAAGTCTTTTTGGTGACTCCCATTGGGAGTTTTTCGTACCAGCAGTCATACGAAATATACCAGCGTCATGGAATTTATGGAACTGTTTCTATCTCCATTCTTTTATTTTATCTATAGTCATTATGTTTTTGGGAATAAATTTTTTCTATCGTGCCCATGAATATTTTTTCAAATTTGATTTAGAACGGGAAATTGATCTATCGTATACATTTCTTCCCCGTTGGGGCTTAATGGTCGGCTTCTCCATTTGTTCTATAATCTATATGCGACTTTTCGGTTGTACGGCTCGACTATTTGAGGAAAATAATCAGGAATGATTAGACTACTTTCAGTTTCAAGTCAAAAATAGCGAAACGTTAATACTAATGCAACGTTAATACTAATGAAACGATCACCGCATTATTTATATATTTTTTCTGTTACGCCGTGTCATTTCTTCGGCCATAAAGGCGAACAAAGCGGAACGAATTACCATATAACAGAGGCCGTAAAATAATATATAATAAAACCAAAAAAGCAATATTCGTAACCATAAATCATATGAATAATCCTTCAATCAATAATATTTATATATGATAATATATTTATCATACATTAAATTAGGATCATTATTGCAAAATGAAGTATTTTTCGGCAAACAACCAATATCTAACCATGATAATCTTGGTTAGATATTGAATTTTGTTTACATCTTGAGTACGTATAACATTGAAAAAGGACAGTTTTCAGCGAAATATTCAAACAGGAATGAAGGTCCCCGTTTTGCCTCTATAAAGGTTTATTTTCTTTATTGACTTTAATAACACAGGGTTTATGATTCTTTATTTCCAGATCTTCTATTTGGCAGTATGTAATAATGACAAGAATATCACCTGGCATACCGGCACGAGCCGCAGGCCCATTCAACATAATCGTTCCGGACCCGGATTCCGCCTCAATCGCATACGTTATGAGCCGACTGCCATTATTGATATTCAAGACCTGAACCTGTTCACCAGGAAGTATATCCGCAGCATGCAAAAGATCAGAATCAATTGCAATACTTCCTTCGTAATTCAAATTACAGTCGGTTAGGACAACACGATGAATTTTTGATTTTAACATGGTACGTAGCATAAAAACACCCTCCTCCCATCAATCTTTTTCCAGAAGAAAAAGATATTCTTTATTTTTTTGGTCAGTATCGTGAACCCAGTTACCGGTTCTCGTCATGGCCGCCATTACATTTTTTTTATAGTCAATCGCCTGTATTTTAATAATACGACCGTTTTGTACCAGGACCTCCTGTAATTCTTCCCGAGTGGCACGGCCTCCTGAACTATAGGATAAAATAATCCAACGAACACGAGCCTCCCGAAGAAGTCGGGCAATCGCCTCTACCGCAATAAAACGATCCTGGTCGTTTTTCCGAAAATCCTCGAAGGGTGATTTCGCTGTTGTATCAGACGAGTCCATTCGCCGTCCCACCCGACCAAACAAATCCGGTTGATCATTCAAACAGATCGTTGTCCATAGATGATAATAGGCGGCGTAACGAACCCGGGACGGAGGCATCTTCTCGTTATTGGATCCATAGGGAGGATCAAAATAGGCCAGGTCCACTTCCTCTCTTGCCAAGGTCTCAAAAATATCGTTTCGCAAAACCTTGTGTCGCCCTTCTTCGGAAATAAAGGTTTGTGGTATCTTTAATTCCAAGGTATTATAGGATCGCGGGGCCCAGTCGTGCAAGTAGGAAGAAAAATGTCCCAATGTATTATCAACCGCGTCCAAGGCCAGAATCAGACTGGTTAAAGCCACAGCACGTTCCTGAACCGATAACTCCAACCGATCAATTTCCGCACGAATACCATCCAGTTTTCGTGTATTATGAATCTGCCATGGCTTCTTCCGACCATTCGTATTGTCACAGGTCCCCCCATAATGCTCGGAATACCATCCGTCCTCCGGTTGAATATTATTTAAATGTTCAATTAACGGTTGATATTCATTTCGTTCCCGATAATTACATAAATAACATAAACCAAAAACCTTCGACCATTCCGCCGTATCATTACAGATAACCCTATGTCCTGTCTTCGCCAGCGCCTGGGAAACCCGGGTACTGCCGGAAAAACCATCTAAAACAGTTTGCGCTGGTACTAAATCAACGAGACTTAAAATGGAACCCAATAAATTCAACTTCGAACCAATATACTTGATTCCTTCGGTTTCCGGAACCGCCCTGTAATAATCAAACACTTTACTATAATTTCTTGTAAAACCATCCTCAACAGGGGACATAACTCTTTCATCTGCTCCCCCGGACTTGCTCGCAAATATTTTCCCAACCAAAAACTGTTTTTATTATAACAATTATCATTATTTTAGACAGGCGCCCCTCCATGATAAAGGTTTAAATTGACAATATTTAAAAATTTGTCAATGTCATCTTGCAATAATAATCGATTTAGGTTATCATATTAAAGAAATAGTAATATTGATATATAGAGCAGGATTAGTTTTTGTCGACTTGGTTTCTGACTCTAACAGAAGAATAACAACTAATAGTAAACAAAAATAGATGAATACCACATTTGAGCCCCAAAACGGTGAATTACAAGTCCATCAGGAGAAGGCCATGCCCCTGTGGACAAACAGTTTTATTGCTTTATTAATTACGCAGTTTATGGTAGCGTTAAATGACAACCTTTTTCGCTGGTTAATCATTCCCATTGGAAAATGTGCAATTGGCTGGAGCGATTCCCCGGACCAGGTTCGAATGCTGGGGGCCACCGTTTTTCTGTTACCGTTTCTTCTCTGTACCGCCTACGCTGGTTATTGTACCGACCGATTTGATCGGCGCAAGGTAATAATCTGGTGTAAAATAGCGGAATTATTAATTGTTATTCTCGGAACGGTTGCGATATTGACCCAGAGCGTTCCTTTTATGCTGATTATATTGTTTTTTCTGGGAATCCAGGCAGCATTTTTCAGTCCGGCGAAATATAGCAGTCTGCCGGGAATCGTTCCGGCATCACGTATATCCGAGGCTAATGGTTATTATTCCATGACAACGATGATCGCCTGTATTGGTGGTCAAATACTAGGTGGTTTTCTTTTTGTCTGGACTACACTTCATCCGGAAGCGCCACAGGTTGGAACCGGAGGTATGCACCATTGGTGGCTCTGGTCATTTGCGATTATTCTGGTTGCTGTTTTAGGCTTAATTTCCAGCTTCTTTATTCCGTCACTTCCATCGGTAGACCAGAACGCACAATTCCCGTTGAATCCTTTTTATCAAACATGGTCGGACCTTCGTTTTCTGTTTCGGCATCGAACCTTGTTCTGGATTGCGCTGGGAAGTTCCTTTTTCTGGGGATTGGGAGCGCTTGGGCAGCAGAATATCGATAAATTTGCGGCGGAAATACTTCATGTTCGGCAGGATTACGCCATGATTCTTCTGGTTATTTTATCATTGGGATTAGCATTTGGAGCCCTTCTGGCTGGCTGGTGGTCTCGAAACCGGGTCGAAATGGGTTTGATTCCATTTGGTGTTCTAATGATTGTTGTCTGTGCTCTTGTTTTGAGTTTTACGCCAACTATTTCCCTGACCGTTGGTCAGGAAGTGGCCTCGCCGATATCGTTTCCATTTTTCTACGCCGGTTTTGGTTTGTTAATGCTCGGTATTTTTGCTGCAGTATATGATATTCCCATTCTGACCAGTCTACAGACTAGGAGTCCGGTCGAGTCGCGCGGACGAATTCTGGCCGCCTATAATTTTTTCTCCTTCTCCGCAATGGCCATATTTTCGCTGGTTCAAGGGATACTGGGTGATCCAAAAATGATTGGCTTTTCTGCAACACAGATATGGTTATTCTGTGCCATAATCTCCCTGCCTATTTTGATTATTGCCTTCCGCTATCAGTTTATTCCCTTCCTTGATATAGTAGTAGCAGGGTTTTTCCATGTTTTCTATCGGCCTCGGGTAATCGATCCCAATAATGTCCCGGAAGAAGGAGGTGTTCTTCTGGTTAGTAACCATGTCAGTTATCTGGACGCACTTTTGATCTATACAAGTTGTCGTCGTCCTGTTCGTTTTATCGCCCATGCCGATTATATTCCACGTGGTTTTGCTAGTTATGTCACTTCGAAAATCAATACGATACGTATTCAACCTGGTGATCGCAAATCGGTGATCAATATGATTCGTGAAGGACGGGCCGCCCTGAAAAACGGGGAGGTCCTTTGTATATTTGCTGAAGGAACGTTAACGCGAACAGGTCAGATCAAATCATTTGAGGAGGGTTTCCTCTCTTTACTCAAGGGAAACGATGACGCCGTTATCGTTCCGGTTTTCCTGAACGAATTATGGGGAAGTATTTTTTCCCTGGCACGTTCGTATGATAGTAAACGTTGGTTACCAGGCCGTCTGCCCCGTCAAATGACGATAGCGTTTGGTCAACCGATGAAAAATCCCCCAGGTGCATGGTATGTCCGCCAGACGATTCAGGAACTAGGCGTCGAATCCATGAAACCGGATCGTTTTCCTCAAGACCGCCAATTGCGAACCAGTGCCAGACAGATGATACGTAACTGCCGCCGTTATCCGCGTATGTTTCGTATAGGTGATACAACCGGAGTACGTCTGAACGGGCGTCAGACACTGTTACGGATTTTGATAATGCGGCGATTAATCCATCGTATTTTCGGACCAAAAGAAAAATATATCGGAATTATTTTACCGACTTCTGTCGGCGGAGTTCTGGTCAATGCGGCTACAGTTTGTGATCGGCGTATTCCCGTCAATTTAAACTACACCTTTAAAAATGAGACCATCGACTATTGTATTCATCGTGTGGGAATCAAAAAAATCCTAACCTCCAGTCGATTGCTTCAGAAACTTCCAAATTTAAAGCCTGACGCCGAAATTCTCGTTCTGGAAGATGTTCTTAAAGGCCTGTCGAAATGGGATAAACTACAGGGACTAATAGAATCGTTCATGCCGACATGGCTTCTGGAACGTTATCTCGGTTTAACCAAGGTGAAGTTGAACGACTTGAATACGATAATTTTTACCTCCGGTTCAACCGGTCTTCCGAAAGGGGCCATGTTGACCGAATCAAATGTTGCCTCAAATGTAGAGACCTATATCGAATTGAGTCATCTATCGAGTCAGGATCGACTTCTGGGAACGCTTCCTCTCTTCCATTCCTTCGGTTATACAACGTGTGTCTGGACGTCATTAACACAAGCAGTCTCCTGCTTTTTCCATTATTCGCCACTTGACGCCCGTATCATTGGCGAAGTCACAGAAAAAGAAGGTGTTACCATTATTCCCTCGACCCCAACTTTTCTGCGTAATTATTTGAGACGATGCCCTGCCTCAAATTTTGCGAAGGTAACCATGATCGTTCCCGGGGCTGAAAAATTGCCTCCGGACTTGGCCACTGCCTGGAAGGAAAAATTTGGGTATCCGATGAGCGAAGGATTCGGAATGACCGAACTATCGCCCGTCTTTTCCTTTAATGTGCCCCCTTCACGTTTTCCCGACCACTATATTCCATATGACAAACCCGGATCCATCGGCCGACCTTGTGCCGGTTTCGCCGTTCAAATTGTTCATCCGGAAACAAGTGAACTTCTGCCTCCTAATTCCGAAGGAATGATGGAAATTAAAGGTCCTTGTGTTATTCCAGGCTATTTCGACGATCCGGAAAAAACAAAGGCATCCTTCCGAAACGGCTGGTTTGTTACTGGCGATATCGCGCGTATCGACGAAGAAGGTTTCATCTTTATTACCGGTCGATTGACTCGAATGTCCAAAATAGGCGGTGAAATGGTGCCCCATATGCTCCTGGAAGAAAAAATCGAACAGATCCTTCAAGATATTGAGAAGGAAAACCATCCCTCTACTACTGAAAACTGTGATTCCAATGATACCGGAATTCGTTTCGCTGTAACCTCCGTTCCTGACAAAAAGAAGGGTGAAAAAATAGTCGTGCTCTATACCGAACTTCCGGTATCTCCAGAAGAAATATCTAAACGGATATTGAATTTTCATCTTCCTTTATTGTGGATTCCCGATGCTGTCAATTACCAGAAGGTCGATAATATTCCCCTTCTGGGAACAGGGAAACTGGATCTGTTTGCAATAAAGCAGATGGCACTTGAGCGATATCAACAATAATCGGTGTCGATACAACGACATTTAGATTGTGGCAATCCTTAACAATTTTCGAGGAGACATTCCCATGAAACGTCTTTTGTTTCCCGTATTTTATTTGTGCTTCCCGTATTTTTATTAATGGTTTCAGTCGATAATACGTTCGCGGTCGAACAGGTTCACCTAACCACTAGCGCGAACAGGATCGGAAACAAATGAAGCACTTGACATATTCTGGTCCATCGCCAGTTTTCCCGTCCGGTCAATGAAAGCACGAGTTCCGGAACAAAAATAATGGAAGACTACAAGAATGCCGGACTTCTCCCTTCGGAGAAATATCTAATGGAAGGGCCTCCCCGGTCTACGGCTCTCCTCCGGCAATCTTAAATTATTCAAGATGTAAACAAGACATATTTCATCTTGGATGAACACTGATTGTTTACAGAAAAAAGAGTGGCGCCCTCGACGCCTATATTCCCTAATTACAGTATGATTAAATTACCATTTTTTTTCCGGGGATATCGTGGCACCACGAACGACAACCTCTTTTTCCTTTAGAAGACGACCAATTGCCGGATCAGGCATACGACAGTGAAAAATCACTTTTTCATCCAGATATTCACGTGACAAAACTTCGCCTTCCCGCGCGAGCATTGCGGCGATTCGACCATTGGCCAACGACGTTTCCACATAAATATCCTGAAATTCACGACTTAAAGCGGCACTAACCGCTGCCGTCAACTGATCCAGACCTGCTCCGTCCGTAGCACTAATCGGTATGGCACTAGGATGTTCCTGTAACAACAGATCCAAATCCGATTTCGAGGAAATTCTATCGATTTTATTCAGAACCAAAACCGTGTTTTTGTCCCGAATACCGAGATCGGTCAAAACCTTGCATGCCGACTCAATTTGACGACAAACCTCCGGATTACTTGCATCGGAAACATGAATTAACAGATCTGCCGAAATGGCTTCCGATAAAGTTGCTTCGAAACTGGCCACAAGATGATGCGGTAAATCACGAATAAATCCGACAGTATCACTTAAAAGAATTGGTCCCCATCCAGGAATTGTCCAACGTCTGGTACGCGTATCCAAGGTTGCGAATAACATGTCCTGGGCGAAAACATCCGAGGTCGTCAGACGATTGAGAAGAGTACTTTTGCCCGCATTGGTATAACCAACGAGACAGACTGTTTTCGAACCACTTCGACTTTTAACTTCTCGTTGACGACGATCTTGAATTCGTGATAATTCGTCTTTTAACAAGGAGATCTTTTTTTGGGCAATTCGACGATCGACTTCCAACTGTTTTTCACCAGGTCCACGCAGACCGACACTACCACCTGATTGACGTTCCAGATGTGTCCACATACGACGTAAACGTGGCATGGAATACTCCAATTGTGCCAATTCGACCGCTAAACAGGCTTCATGGGTTCGAGCCCGAGTTGCAAAAATATCCAAAATCAGTTCTGTACGATCCAGAACTTTAATCTTTAATTTCTGTTCCAGGTTACGGGTTTGTCCGGGCGCTAATTCATTATCGAATAAAACAACGTTGGCACCGGAACTATTAACCATTTCCTCCAGTTCATCGACCTTCCCTTTTCCCAGATAACAGGCGGGATCTGGCGTCGTTCTCCGCTGGATCATCGTCCCCAAAGGGATAACACCAGCAGCTTCCGCCAAACCCGTCAATTCACCCAGAGGGGATGGTTGCTTGCCTTGGTCGGGTAAATAAACACCGACAAGAATTGCCTTCTCCGATTCCACGTCACCGACCCGACTCAATTGGTCAACATGGGTCGATGCGTCAAAACGTTCCGTAGAATAGCTGTCATCACCGAACATACTCTCCATCGGAACTTCGTAATCCTTTATTTTTTCCTCGTCCCGGTTACGTTCCCCGGGATTCTTCGGTACTATCCGATTCTTTGTCATAAACTTTTCTGATACGCCTCCCAAGCCTTTTTCTCCATACTGGCATCACCCATCCCCTGATGGAGCCAGAAACGACATTTGTACTCTATCGGCTTGTTTTTTTCTAACGGTAAAATATTAAATCCAGGAAACGCCATCATTATGTTTCGCGAGGTGTAATATCGGAAATTATTCGGCGCTAGTGGATTCTTCATGGACTCGAACATGGTTAAAGTCGTAACCCCTTCCTTCGCAGAAGGCTCTGTTTGCCCCGGCAAGGGGTATTTGCCGAAAATGGACAGCCAGGATGCGTTTCCGTACTTTTGTGGATCGACAATAACTTCCGCCATTTTTACGTTACTACCATTCCAAGTATCCGGCTTCGGATGAACAACACGAATGGAAAAATCGATAGCGGCAGGAACCATACGAACCGCCATACCACCATATCCGCCATAATCGACCTTCTGCCGCCCCGCAATTGCTATACCATCAACCAATGCTTCCAACTTAATATTGAAGTCGATAGTTCGACTCTTTACTCCTTCCGTACCCGTTGTTTTCGAAACGGTTATCGTTACGGTCTCCTGTACAACTTCGGTCGGATCATCGTCGTAACGCCAAACGTTAACGGCCGATAAAGCTGCTTTGTCGGCATCCATTTTAAAGTTGCCAATTGATTTAGGATAGGCTCTAATTTTGTTCACTGCCCAAATATCACCGATTTTATCGTTCCAGCGAACTTCACACCAACTCCACCAACAACCGCGATGATGTTGATGATCTGAAGGATAGTCGTCCGTCATGGCCTCTCCGTTAAAACCGTAGATCGGCTGGACATAATCACTGCGTTCACCGCCAAAAGTACTCCCATCGGTATAATAGGCACCATCATAGGGCGTGTCCTTCTTCGAAAAATGATGAATCGTCGATCCCTTTGGCATTGGAACAACACCGAAATGATAACTCAAAATCGGCAGATTGGCTTCATTAAAGGTATATGTTTCCGTTGTAATATTGCGCTGAATGGAAACCGGCCCTTCCTCCGCATAGGTCATTCCTGTTAAAATCAATAGAAAAACCAATGGAAGCAGTACTTTTTTCATTTTCATTTCCCTCTATTTGTTTTGTTCATGATTAAGATTGGCTCTAGGATGAGAGCGTTCATACGCTTCTCGAAGAGCCTTGGTACTAACATGGGTATAAATTTGGGTGGTCTGTAGACTTTTATGGCCTAACAGGACCTGAACGGATCGGATATCCGCTCCATTATTCAAAATATGGGTAGCAAAACTGTGACGCAGTGTATGGGGGGAAGTCCGCTGGTCCAAACCTTTTTCCTTAATATATTTTTCCAACATACGCGCAACACTGCGGGTTGTTAGACGTGTCCCCCATTTATTGAGGAAAACCGCCCCCTGTAATTTTTCCAGTCGGGTTATTTCCGGATATTTCAATAGGGTCGATCGAACCCCCAGCCATTTTTGAAGTGCATCCATAGCATAGGATCCAATAGGGGCAAACCGCTCTTTTTTACCTTTTCCACGAATACGGAGAACCTCCTCTTCCAGCAAAAGATCTTCGAAATTCAGACCCACCAGTTCACTGACACGAAGTCCGGCAGAATACGTTACTTCCAAAATGGCCCGATCTCGTTTTCCTTGCCAAGTTACCGCATCAGGCGCTAATAAAAGCTGATTGACCTCCTCCATGGATAAAACATGGGGCAGATATTCATGCTGTTTTGGATTCCGTAATCCTTTAGCCGGATTTTCCCGAGACCACCCTTCCCGTTGCCCAAATCGAAAAAAACTGCGAAGCGATGCCAAACGCCGTGCTATCGTTGCTTCCGCATATTTGGCCTCGTGCATTGCCGCTAAATAACCTCGAAGATCCCAAGCCGTTATCTGCTCCGGAGATGGACTGATGTCACGACTGGCATCCATTACATATTCCATCCAGGCTTCCATATCTTCCCGATAGCTTTTAAGGGTGTAATTCGAAGCATTCTTTTCCACCTCCAGGTATCGAAGAAAACGATTGACTGGCATCTGTAAATTATTCTCGTTTGTCATGTCTGAATTATACCGGTTTTTTTCAATAATAAATAGAGTACCAAACCAGAAATCAATAAAAAAGAAAGAAAAAACAATCAAAATAGAACTTCAAATACAAAAAGACCGAAAAAGTTCGGCCTTTTTAACTATATTACATACTTAATTTATCGTAATTTATTATTGCACAATCATTCCGAATCGGCTTGGAAGGAAAGATCACACTGCCGTATCGACGTGAAGTTATCCTGTTGACTGCGACGGCGAATCTTCTGACTCAATACAGCAGCGTCATACCAAGAAAAACTCAAATTGGGATCCGATGCGTAACGACCCAATATACGAAGTATTTCTATACGATTTTTTTCATTATAAAGAAAAACATATCGTTCCGAGCCCTTAACCAAAGCTATAACATTAATACCCTGATTCACAATTTGTTCCTTTGTGCTATAATTATTTCTAAAAGATAAATTAAAACCGCTTTACATCAAAAACATATTTCTTATATCGACCATTTCTATCAAACCATTGACTGAAATTTTTTATTTATGGTCTATATTATCGGGAAATGTTTTACAAACTTCCTAATTTACAATTTTATATCGTAAAAATTAGTAATAGGTAAAGGGTTAAATGTACACCTAAATTATCTTTTGTTTATAGATTACCAGATTTACCTATTTTGTCAATACTTAAAGGTTTATTATGCAATACAAATTAGTCATATTTGGCGCGTCGGGTGATTTAACATCACGAAAAATCATTCCGGCATTATTTCGCCTTTTCTGTAATGGAACACTCCCTCAACCGTTGGAAATCATTGGAGTGTCAAGAACTACCATGACCTCCCAACAATGGTGTGAACGTCTGAAGAAGTCCGTTCAGACCTATAGTCCATGTTCTGATTTTGAGCTGAAATGGGACGCATTCGTTCCTAATATTACCTATTTTCCAGGTGATGTGGACTCTTCCATGATGTTTGCCGAACTTCGTCAAAAACTTCACGAGAATCTCTCTGAAAATGATAGTTGTCGTATTATTTTCTATCTTGCAGTCGCCCCGAAATTATATACGGGAATTATACGTCAACTGGGTCTTGCTGGCTTGACCAGGGAGACTAAAAATGAAAAAAGTGGTATAATCATGGAGAAACCGTTTGGGACGAATCGGTCCACCGCCAACCAACTCAATCAGGAAGTCCATCAGGTATGCCACGAAAATCAGATATTTCGAATCGATCATTTTCTCGGCAAGGAAACGGTCAACAACATTTTTGCGCTTCGATTTGCCAATACGATATTTGAGCCATTATGGAATAGAAACTACATCGACCATATACAAATAACGGCCAACGAATCGGTTCTAGTCGGCAAACGAGGGGCATTTTACGAGACGACAGGTATCCTGCGTGATATGTTTCAGAACCATCTTCTTCAGCTTTTAACGATTACAACGATGGAACCTCCTTCCCAATTCAATGCCGATTCTGTTCGTGACGAAAAAGTCAAGGTTTTACGATCAATTCGGAGAATGACCGTCGAGGAAATAGCGGAAAATACCGTTTTTGGCCAGTATGAAGGCTATCGACAGGAAAATGGAGTTGCCCCTCTATCGCAAATACCGACGTTTGCTGCCATTCGACTCTATATCGATAATTGGCGTTGGAAAAATGTCCCTATTTATCTTCGCAGTGGGAAGGGAATGGAATGTCAGACGACCCAAATCGTTATTCAATTCAAGAGACCGCCACATTTGATTTTCGGTGGACAAGAGCATGTTTTTTCGATGGAAGATGCGAATCGTCTTGTTCTACAGATCCAGCCCTCGGAAGGAATCTATTTAAGTTTTTTGAGTAAAATACCAGGTTCCGAAATGAAACTTCGAAGTGGTCAATTAACTTTTTCGTTTAACACAAACAGAACGGTACCACTTCCGGAAGCATATGAACGACTGCTTTTAGATGCGTTTATTGGAGATTCGTCTCTGTTTGCCCGAAATGATGAAGTCGAAACAGCCTGGGATATTATCGATCCCCTGGAGAATTATCGTCAAGAGCAAGTATTATCCGGAACCGCGGTCCCGATTTATTCTGTCGGTGATTGGGGCCCTTTAGAATCCAATCGCTGGATGGAAAAAAAAGGGCAACATTGGTTTGATTGCTGCCCTATTTTGAATAAATGATAAAATTACCGTACAAACTCGCCTGTTGGACGATAAACCCGATTATTGATATTCTTCTGGGGCTGTCTTTGTTCCGGAAGCTGATTTTGTGGTAATGTCCCGGATACCTGCCGTATCATGTTTTGCCCTTCAACCGGAGCACGATATTGACTCTCCAAGTTGGGAGATACTAAATATCCCCTATTATTTTGGACGAAACCTTCGTAATTATTCGGTTGTTCGTAATAATTCGGTTGTTCGTTGTAATACTGTGTCTGATTGGGGTTGAAATATCTATTGTTATTATAGGAATAATGATTGGGATACATTTCCGAGGAGACCATTTTATTCTGTCGGTTATTATTCTGGTTGGAGAACAGCCGTGCTAAAGCGACAAGGGAGGATGAATTGGGAGACTCCTGTGCCGACTTGAGTGCCAGGGTATTATCCATTCGCCGGAGCATACGCGTATATTCCGTATTTCCTGGCATCGGACAGGCATTCCGATTCTGCGGATACTGATAATTGTTTTCCACGGTCGCATAATTGTTTCCGGTATATTGCGTATTATTATGCGGACCGTTGGCTTGGTACATCGACTCTTGATATACTGGTTCCGGTTGTTCCTGTTTGGGATAGGAACTTCGCTGGACCATCTGTCTGTTTTCCGGTACGTATTCCTGCTGTTGATATTGTTGGGCCGTTACCTGTTGGGAATAATACGCCGGATTATATTGCGCCCCCCTGTGATTCGGTACTGCCATTGTCTGTCGATTCGATGGAAAACGATTTTGTGCCGCTAGTTGCTCTTGATATTGCAAATACTGCTGTCGTGCCAGTTCCTGACGAATCAATTCCCGATGGGCGTTGGTCAGTTGTGTTTCACTATATTGTGAACGATCATTATTTGTCTGTTGATATTGTATGTAATTATTATATTGTTTGCGAGCTTGGCTGTTCTTGTATTGACGAACGTGCCAATCAACCATTTCCTGATTGTAATTTCCGGTCAGGAAGGTTGACCAGATCGATTTCGCGGAAGGATATTGGGATGACAATGATTTTCGCTCCGTATTATTATTGGAACCTGCTAATGAAAACTTCATTTGGGATGATGTCTGTTGTATGGGACGATACATTACTTCTTCATTGGAATAACCATTTTGTATGGTTTGCGCCAATACACTATGATATCCGGTCAAAAAAACCATCAAGGCACCAAGAATCAGAAGAATCCATGTTAAAAGGTGTGATCTTTTCTTTATTGTATTTTTGGTCATTGGATAATATCCTTTATTACCGTTTATTACCGTTGAATGAAAATGGCCGTAACACGGACACATCGTCCGTGTTATCCTCCATAATTATTAGTTGATACCGGCTCCCATTCGAACATACGTCCAGAAAATAATTTCACCATTATTGACGGCCAAATCTCTATCGCCTTGGGTAGGAAGAGCGTAAACGAAAACGATTCCGGTATTAAGTTCAGCAACGTAAAGGAACGACTTGGACATACTGTCCATAGCTCCAACCTGCTGAAGTGCGATATTACCGGTAACCATCATATATTGTGGCGCTACGGGCATTGAAATTTTTAGTTCCTTTGTTGCTTTTTCCAGATCGGCTTTAATCAGTCGGGTATATAATTTATTAAAGGTGGCCTCGGATCGGGAAAGAAGTGCGGCGGAGAGACGACTGGACTGGTTATTGAGAAAATAAACCGCTTCCGCATTATTATCGAAGTTACCTGTAGCCATAATATTTCCATTCATGATACAGGAAGCGGTCGCAAATAATTCGGAAGGCAGACTGTTTTTATTTCCATCGGCTGAATATCGGCCTGCCATAAAAATGGCTGCCAGTAATACCGATGCAAAAAGAACAGGCAGGCAAAAATGGCGATTAACCATTATTTTACGTAGTGTTATCATGGAAATTTGATCCTCTGTTCAATTGGTGTTTTCTATGTTAAAATATCAAGAAACTCTTAAAGGGAAAGACAGAAAACGAATAACAAAAAAAGTTAATACGATTCTCTATCATTCCTCAAGGGGAAGAATAATCATTTTTTGAAGTTGGGTCCAGAGCATTTTTTCTGTTTTTTACATTTTTTGGAGGGTAATTTTATTAAATGGGTATGATAAAAAATCATCCGGGTGTTCTTTTACTGATTGCGGCGTTCAGTCCCGATAAAGATATCCTTGAACAGAGTAAACAGCGAGCCATTAACAATTACGGTCCGATACTCTTGGAGAGTGAATTTTTCCGGTTCGATGAATTCACGCCCTATTATGCAGCGGAGATGGGTGAAATTCTTTACAAGCAGTTATGGACTTTTGAACGATTAATCGACCCGGGTACCCTGCCCGATATAAAAATCGTAACGAACTCCTGGGAAGCAGAAGTGGCACATGATCTGAATTGGGACATACGGGAAGAGGGCCCCAAACGTCCGATAAATTTGGACCCGGGTTATATTGATTTAGGAAAATTAATTCTGGCCTCAACCAAGGATCACGCCCATCGTATCTATTTGCGCAATGGTATTTTCGCGGAAACAACCCTGATGTATCGTAGCAAACAATGGCAGGCGCTCCCTTGGAGTTATCCTGATTATCAAAGCGAAGGTTATCAGTGCTTCCTGACCGAGGCACGTTCAAAACTGCATGAACTACGGAAACTATTTCATACGGACCCGACGAGGTAATTTTTTAAATATTTTCTTTTTTCTTGTAAAAAGCTATTGGTTAAATTAGAAAAAATTGTTATAGTTCCGACAGAAAAGATCGTTTTACCGTCCAAATCGGAAAAAGATGGTGAATGAAACAGGAAGATGGAAAATCTATGTCAAATATAACAATAGACAATAATATTGAAAAAAAAGTGGGAAAAAAGCAGTCTTGCCTATCGAACAAGAAGATACTACAGATGCACGAAAGAAGGATAATACTGTTTCTATTTCTTCTATGGACAGGGTTATTACTCTGTTCTTTTCTGTTATTTGGCAGTGGGTGCAGTACTCCTTTTTACTCAACGGACAATAAATTTTTATTAATGTTGCCGGGTTCGGAGCGTTTTAGCGACCATATCGAAGGTGTTATGACACCTTCGGAGCGTATCAAGCGCATCAATGAAAAAGGGGAAAAAGGAAGGGTGGCCCCCCAGAAGGAAAAAGAGATCGTAATTCTTCAGTTGGTTCAGGAATACAATCGCAATAAAGACCCAAATATCAGACGGGCCAGTCTTGAAGCCTTGGCCGAAATTACGACAACCACGGAAAGTCCCGAAGCGGAAGCTATTTTCGATATGGGGTTTCGTGATTCGGTCCTTGGTATTCGATTATCGTCTGTTAATGCCTGGGGAAATTATGGCAACGATTTAGGTAAAAAAATGGATTCCTCGGCCCTACGAAAACGGTCAGTGGAAAAACTGGCGGACTATTATCGGTCTCTTCCCTACTCCAGTGATGCCGGGGCACGAAAAGCAAACGATGAAAAAAAGGACATTCGACTTGCTATTTTGCGTAATATGATGAAATTCAAAACATCGGATTCACCGGTTGTTCTGGCTATTTTGGAGGAAGGCCTCCATGGTGAAAAACTGGACGATGGTGCCCTTCAAGTAGCATCTATGCGGGCATTAACAAAAATTAGCGGTAAAAATTATGGTATGAATGTTGATCGGTGGATATCCTATACGCAATACGCACAGGGTAAAAGTACCCATGCTCCGGAGGAACTCTCCCTGGGTGAACGGATTCCGGGCCATGATCTTTCGATGTTTAAATAATACCATTTAAATAGAGCAAGAACGATACTTGAATTCCGTTTTTTTACGTTTTTACGACCCCTGTAAAATATGGAAAAATTGGGCTGGAAGTCCGTATACCAAGTACAACTTAAGATGTAAACAAGATACATTTCTAAACCACAGATTTCAAGATGATCGAGTATTATCAAAAAATTATTCATGAAGAAAGACGGGGTATCATCCCTGGTTTTCTTCGGTTTTTCCTTGCCGTCACAGCTTTTTTTTATGGAATCGCTGTTCGTATACGTAATTATTTGTTTGACATTCGATTCAAAAAGAGTTATCGAGTGAATTGTTATGTTGTTAGTGTTGGCAATGTTACGTTGGGGGGAACGGGCAAAACTCCTTTTGTCGCCTGGCTGGCCGAGTATTTTCTGCAAACGAATCAAATCCCCGGCTTCATTAGTCGGGGTTATAAAGCGTCCAATTCCGGAAAATATCGACAAAATGATGAAGCAAAAGAATTAGCACTGCGTTTACCGAATGTTCCCCATTTTCAAGGAGCGGACCGATTTCAAACGGCATCCAAACTACTTCAGACTTGCCCGGAAACAAATGTATTAATTTTGGACGACGCATTTCAACATAGGCGGATAGTGCGCGATTTGAATATAGTATTACTAGACGCACTCGACCCATTTGGCTTAAATCATCTGTTTCCCCGTGGATACCTTCGCGAACCGTTATGCGGCTTGAGACGGGCTGATGTTATTCTATTGAGCCGGGCCAATCTGATTTCCATCGAAATGCGAAACTCGATACGGGAACAAGTTCAACAATACAATCGAACGGCATCCTGGGGGGAAATTGCACATCAATTTGGTCGGGTTCTGGGACCTCAACATGAATTTCAAATATTTTCCGAATGGTATGACAAAGTTAAAAATAAAGCCCGTTTTATCGCATTTTGTGGACTAGGCAATCCGGAAGGTTTTAGAAAATCTTTGGTCCAGGAAGGAATCGAACCACTTTGTTTTATAGCATTTCCGGATCACCATCGGTATACGGAACAGGATAAAGTACGACTTCTTCAAAAAAAAGAAGAATTGGGAGCCACTGGTTTTTTGACGACCATGAAAGATCGGGTAAAATTATCTAATGATAATCTAAATGGTTTTCCATTATATACACTGGAAACAAATATTGTATTTTTAAGTGGAGAAACAGAATTGATTCAAGCAATTTTAGATCATAAATAAATAGAGGAGTTCGAAAATTATCTGGAAGCACGGATATCTCGACCGTATCTTTCATAATTTACGATCTATCTTAAAGTCGGTTGTACGTAAAATATGGATTTTCGAAACCACCCTATTGATATTAAGGAGTGCATATTACGGATATGATCAAACATTTGGAAATGTCCCATTATGAAATAGGACTATATTGGCATGAATTTAACAAGGTCTGGAAAAAGGTTATTTTAACGGTATTTATTTTAACGGTATTTATTGTACTCTGTTTATTGGCCTGTCCAGTTTCAGGTCAACAGAAATTGGAAGGACTCTCTTTAAAAACGGACATTTTAATCGATGTCGTTCATGCCAACGATTTTTCGGAAATACCAATAACGCCCGATAATTATTTTTATCATCATCTCTATGGTTTTAATAAAGCGTTTGGTTATTTAAAACGGGAAGGAGTTCGAATTAATACCCATCGTCAGGGTATAATAACATCGGAAATACTAGCGGAAACAAAATTATTATTTATAAATCTTCCTTCGGCGGAACGACCGCCATTCTATGTATCGGAAATAAAGGCGATAACGGAGTATGTTCAAAACGGGGGTTCTTTATTTTTAATAACAGATCATTCCAACTGTTACTTTCATTCGCACCGTCTAATGCCACTTTTACACGAATTCGATATAAAGGTTCCCACCTGGACGTTATGTGAAGTATCTCCCAAAATATTAGGTACCGGAAATTCGTGGTTTTATGTCGATCATTTTGAGAAACATCCGGTAACGCAAGGACTTCATCATATTGCATTTCAGACGAGTGGGGTTGTGGATGAACGCTATGCGATTGCCTGGTCGTCCGAAAAGGCATGGGGCGATAATTTTTACATTGAACTTTATGGAGAAAGCGATATTGCATGTTACGGTAATTTCAAACGAGATCGGGACGAGCCAAATGGACCTTTTGGTACCGTTCTGGCTAAAGAATTTGGTAAAGGACGTATTGTCATTGTTGCCGATCAGAACCTCTTTTCTGCCTTTTTCCTGAACTATGCGGACAACTATAAATTATGGTTTAATATATTTGCCTGGCTTTTGAGAAACGACCATTTCCTTAACGCCGATGAAATACTTCGACAAAAGGGTTCCTATCCCGTCTATGAAAAAAAGCTGGAAGGTGATAAATCCAAAACAGATCCCCTTCTCCATTCGTCAACGGATTTTATGAAGAAGAATAAAGAACTCTTGTTTCCTTCCTATATAATGAAAAAGAGCAAACGACTCTTTTTGGTCGAAGATTTTACCTGTCCCACCTTCGGATCGACCCATACCTTCGGATACTATAATATATTGACATATCTGGCACGACGATACGACATTATCTGTTCTGATACGGTATCAATACCCTGTGATCTTTATCTTGTTGCCAATGGAGGGTCTTTTTATCAGCAGGAGACCGTATCACTATTGGCCGATTTACTCAAACAGGGAAAAACAATCCTTTTTCTGGATGCAAAATATCAGACTGATTTACGAATAAAAAAACTGCTCCAAAAAATACTATTATCCTATGACCCTCAATATCCATCGGAAAATATCTTTAAAGATAACGATGATTATCAACTTCTTGTTCTTCCAAATGGAGGACGTATTGTCCTACTTCGCAATAAAGATCCCTATTACAATATTGCGGTAACTCGTCCGGAAGGGATGAATAAAACTGAAGAACAGGAGAAACTTGATCTCCTTCTGCGAACAATTGAGACTTTAATGATAAAACGTTAACTGCCGCATAAATAACAGAATATCGTAATATCTTGAAAAAACTTTTAGTCTTTACAATTCATCGTATGTAATTCCATGTTATCCATGAATAAAATGTTAGGCTCCATCATAAATACAATGGCAATTCCCAAAATATCAGTCAACACCAATTATATTTACCAATGATATTTATACAGGCGAACAGGTTCTTTTTATGTAACCGTTCACGGATATAAAGTGGAACCACGGATAACACTGATTTTCACGGACAGTTTTTTGGCAAACAAACTTTTTATGATAAAATTATTTATTATAATAGATAAAAATGTTTAGTTTGTTATTGTAAAATATTGTATTTTACGGCAGACTATCTCTGTTTATCCGTGATATCCGTGGTTCCAAAATCGTTCGTGAATGGCTACCTTTTTATGAATGCTTTATTTCCGTTTTAACTATATTGTCGTCTTCGGGCAAATAGGGCTCAACGTGAACAACAACGTCAAAAACATCTTCAAAAGAGTTACATAGATCTGTTTGTATTCGATGGGAGAGTAAATGGGCATGACAAACGGTCATATTGGGATCAACATGAATATGAAGATCTATTGCGTATTTATCACTTCCCAAGGGGCGAGATCGTATTTTATGGACATTTTTGACTTCATCAATTCGGAGGACTTCATTTCTGATTTCTTCGATCTTTTCAGGAGATGCCCCATGGTCGAGTAGTGTGGATATGGCAGGTCGGATAATACTTAAGGCGGCATAAATAATCATACCACTAACGATGATCGTACCGACCGGATCGAGAAAAGCATACTTTTCACCAAAAATCAGACAACAGGCAACGGCAATAGCAGCCGGAATGGAACTTAAAGCGTCACTACGATGATGCCATGCGTTGGCCATAACGGCAGAGGAACGAACTTGAAGAGCGACTTTTTTGGTCTTCTGATAGATCCATTCTTTAAGAATAATTGAGAGAAGAGCCGCAACAAGAGCCAGGTAACCGGGCGCTTCCAATTTTTCTCCACCAATCAAAATATCAATGGCGAGAATTGCGGACCGTATGAGGCCAATACCAACTCCCGCCAGAACAATACCAATAAAAAAGGTTACCAGTGTCTCCAATTTGGCGTGTCCGTGCGGATGATCCGAATCGGCGGGTCGATTCCAAAATCGAACTCCAATTAATAGGGCAAAATCAGTGGTCAAGTCACTTAAACTATGGACCGCATCGGCAATCAATACTTGAGAATGACCGAAAAAGCCCGCGAAGAACTTCAAAATAGTCAATATAATATTAATGGCCATTCCCAATAGTGTAATCTGATTCAGGACTTTTGTATTTTCTTGAAGACTTTTTTTGTCTTCTGATTTATTGTTTTCCATCGGTTCGTCCAAGGTCTATTCCATTCACTTCCATTTCATAAAGAATCGGCCAACATTTTCCTGTCAGAAAAAGACGTCGACTACTTTTATCCCAAGCAATTCCATTTAAAACTTTATCGGTATCGTTCGCCAGTTCTGGAGGTATTAACGCCGTACAGTTAAAAAACTGAAGAACCTTTCCTGATTCCGGATCTATTCGTACGATATAGGGCTTTTGGTAGACATTCGCCCATATTTCATTATCAATATATTCCAACTCGTTAATCTGTTTGAGTGGTCGTTTCTTCCCCTTTTCATCGACATAATAGACAGAAAGACGTTTCTTCTCTTTAAATTTTACCGGGTCCAAAAATGTAATTACCGATGAACCATTACTTAAAATCAGATCGGTACCATTACAGGTCAGTCCCCAGCCCTCCCCACGGAGACGAAATTCGTCGAGTGCCTTAAAGGTCGTTTTATCGAAAACAAAACATTTCCCTTCCTGCCACGTCAGGAGATAGAGTCGTTGACCAACTGTTACCAAACCTTCGGCAAAAAAGACAGGAGCCAAATCGGTTGATTGAAGAACCTTGCCCGTCTTTAACTCGGTTCTTCTTATTTGCGATTTACGGTAACGCCCGGAACTTTCATAAAGAAAATCCATTTGCTGTTCTTTATCAAAACCGTATTCCAAACCTTGACAATATGAATTCGGGTCATGTGGCCAGGTTGCAATTATCTTCAACGATTTCATGGGGACCGGTTTTTCAGCATCGTCACCGTTTGTCGAAGTATACGGTGCCATTAATAATCCCCAGAAAAGAATACAGACATACAATTTCAATATTTTTACAGTTTTCATTTTTACTCGTTATTTTCCTAAAAGAAGGAATCGGTCGAATTCAATTGTAGTCCAGGGATCATGACCTTGTATCTGAAGGGTACCTGCTTGACGTCGAGCCCCTTTTCGAGGGTTTGCATCCGCTTTACGAGAGTCAGTCCAGACAACAGTCGGAATACCGTTGACCCAGGTCCTAATCATCAAGCCATTGGCCATGACCGTTACCCAGGCATATTCGTTATCTTTATCAAGAATACGACGTGCCGCTATCCGGCGAAAAATTCCACCGGTATCATTACCGAGAAATCTGTTTCGATCCTCTTCATTGGGATTATTATTGATTTGACATTCATAACCGTTCATCGCACTTTCCGGCATACATCGGAAGAATATCCCCGAATTACAGAAGGTCTTCGTCCGATTATTCTCCTGAACAATCGTTCGATAGCGAACGGACGCAATGAAATTTGCATACGATTTCTGCGATTCCAGATATCCTTTACCACTCAATCGGTATTCGACCGTGTTTCGTGAATCCTTTTTGATTTCAAGGCGTTGTTCACCAACAGGTTGTTTCCAGCCATTTTTCGATTCAAACAGATTTTCGTCGAACCCAGGCCTATATAAAATAGAGGAAATGGCAATAGACCCACGATTGATAACCAACTCAAACCAGACCGCATTATCACCGTCTTCCGGAGTCGATTGAAAATGAAAACTGTTTTCTTTATCGGAAAAGGTTTGGTCCTTGAGTAAATGTGTCTTTACTATATTACATTTTTCATCCAATAGATTCCATGACTCAAATGACGCCTGTCCTTTTTCATTTTTCCAAACGATATTAAGAGATGTCGGTTTTGCGGCAGAACCAAGCCATAGAATTGGTGTTCGGAGACGAATCGGAATCTCCGTAGTCAAATGCATTTCACCACCGGAAATGGCAATAGTCGGAGTCGGAGTCGCAACAGGAACAGACTTCTGAACCGGAATCGCTTCCCAGCCGAAAAAAGTACGACCGTCAAATAATTGAAGTGTGTTGGATTCAAGCTCCACTTCCGTTAGTCCCGTAAAATACTCGACGGACGGATTTTTTCCGTCTACCAATTCTTCTGCTTGAAGAAAAAAAATACTCAAGCAGAACATAAAAAAAGGAACCAAAATGTATTTCATGATCTTCCCTATTGATTTTTCGATATCGCCGAAATATTGAACTTCCATAGAACAAAATAAAGGAGATCATTACAAGAACTCCCCTTGGTTATTTTATCAAATCCCTTCTAAAAAACAAGGGGAGGAATTTTCATTCGTATTTATTTTATCATAATTGTACCATGAATTCGTAGGGAATCATTTTCCATAGTAAAATCGCACTGATTGTCAATAAAGAGATTCCCGTTTTTATATTTGTCATTCATTTCAATATCCGGCAACTCAACAACCATTTCCTTGGTATTACCCGGAGCTATTACAGAAGGACAGGTATATCGGAGAATACCTTTTTTCCATTTGAGCGGTAAACGCGTTACAATACGCATATTTTCGACCGTTTTATCCGTCGATTCGTTTTTGAATTTCCAATAGAGTTTATTGGCTTTAACGTCGATACGTGAAGAAAACAGAATTACGGGTATTTTTGTCGATCGAACAATATTTTTACCGTCCACCGCACTGTTATCTACATGGTCAATTAGTTTCGGAAGACCGTGATTGGCGTCATTGGTCAACATGAATTCCCCTTTATCGTTAAACGAGACCGCTTTATCATGAAGGGTAATTTTTTTGGGGATCGGTGTAACTTTAAGACCCATGTCAAGCAGGGCTCCCAATTCGGCCGGTTCAACTCGATCCAATTGATAAACGATGGTGGCACCCTGTATCTCTTTTTTCGTTATTTTATTCTTGAGAAACGCAAGACGCCAGGCCGTATATTCGTTGGAATTGCAATACCAGTATTCCGGTTTATTCGATTCAGTAGCCAGAATTTTACTCAAACGATCAAAACCATCTTTATGAACAGAGTTTTGCCAGGAATGAACCCCTAAAACAATATAGGGACCACAATCGGATTTTCCCTGTTTAATAGCATTCAGACCGGATTGAAATCCTTTTGCAAACAGTTCCGCATTGGGATCGCGATCATTTGCGGCAAAAAGATAGGGTGATAAAAACAGATCGTCGGACAGTCCCATTTCTCGTGCTTTTCCCAATCGCTCCGGACCCCCTAAAATACCGGTACGAACAAGAGCTTCCCCCTGTTCTTTTGCGGAACTGAGAGATTTATCATCGTAATGAAGACCAAAAGGAAATGTAAATGTTGTAACACATTGATCGGTGGCCGCTTCCAAAATAACCCTGTTTCCAAGGAGTTCATAAAACATTTTATTGACCGGCAAGGTCTCCAAATGTGGATGCGTCATACTATGTGCCCCTATGGACGATCCATCTTTTTGTAAATGTCGAACGACTTCATTAACATACTTCGAATCGATGCGATTGGTAAAAAAGGTTCCCTTCCATCCATTTTCCACCAGAGTTTTGGTCATATTCAAATGGGCATACGTTGTATCATCCCAACGGGCCCCCACTGCCAGTGTTTTTCCAGGAGGCAGTTCCAGTGCCGTTAAATCCGCCTGTTGGGCATCCTGCTCTGTGTTGAACTCAATGGTCAATTGTTGACTGTATTTTGGAAGATCTTCAGAAGCCATAACAGTCAAACACCATGAAAATAATATAATCAATAATAAAGATCGCCTCATTTTTTCTCCTGTCATTAAATTTACATTTCTCGCGTCATTTTTTGATACCGTCCAAATGGAATTTTTGGGAATTGTACTTCGAAATGAAGGGCTCGAGTAATTCTCCCCTTGTCTTGTTCCGATAGACGTCGAACCAAGGTATGACGACTCTCAATTTTGATAACTTTCCCAAACAGCCATTTTCCCTTTGGATAAAGAGCAATCTCTATATAATGGGGAAATTGCCCTGTCCTTCGTAATTCCTCGTTAATTTGTATACGGGCAAACGGAGTGGTTACCCCCGGATTCAAGTAAATATTCAATTTCGAATAGACGTCCGAAAAAAGATAATATTCATTATCAAGTCCGGCCTCCTCGAAGGAACGTAACTGTACTTTATATTCAATCCAACGGCTTTGAAAGATCAATTCATCTCCCGTTTCGTTTTTGGTGATATCAAATAATGGTTCTGCCATAAATCGATTAAATTTATCCTTGTTCTGGAGTAAACGAGACCGAATATTGACTAAAAAAACCTCTATATCTTCCAGAGATAATTCAGACTGAACTCGATGAATCGGATCAATCAAAATAAAAAGCCCCTTCTCTTTACGGTAGATAATAATTTCACCATTATCACCAATAAAATCGAAGACAGCCCCTTCACTAAAAACGGTTGAGGTTTTTATTTCCGTTATAGAATCAGTCTTTTCCAAACGAACAACACTATCCACCCGAAAATGACGGCTATTTACCGATTCCGGTGACTGCGCTTGTGTTTGCGATAAAGAAGATGTCGATACTATCAACAAAAACAGTATCGACATAAAAGACCAACAAGAAAGACCCTTCCGTAAAATACATCCTGTAAATATACGGAATAAAGTTACCCATGTATAATATAATATTGTCATGAAAGCCAAAAATCCTTTTCGGTCTTCCAGAACGAAATGGCCAAACGCCAAATTCGCCGCGTTAAAGATTATTTAGGACCAATTGTACATACAATTTTCTTTTGAATTTGTTTGGGCGCCGCTTCAACTTTCGCCACATCAGCAAGACGTTCGATAAAATCTTTTAACAATTTTTCGCCTTCACTAACATACGCCATTTCACGCCCCTTGAAAACAATCGACAATAATATTTTCCCCTTTTTCTTTTCAAGGAATTCTCTTGCCTTGTTGACTTTGACCTGAATGTCATGCTCGCCTGTTTTAGGTCGTAACCGAAGCTCTTTAAGCAACGGAGCTGTATTCTGCTTTTTTACGGCCTTCTTTTTCTGCTCGTAACGAAACTTGCCATAATCAATAATACGACAGACAGGCGGTCTCGCATCGGGAGCAACCTCCACCAGATCAAGACCAATTTTTTTTGCTCGTGTCAACGCTTCACTCGTTGGCATTATACCTATCTGTTCCCCTTCCTCCGTTACGACTCGTACCTGGGATACCCGTATCATTTCATTTACACGCTGGACATGCTCTTTGTCCCGTTCCCTGCTATTTGTTTCCATTCTCTCCAGTACTATTCAATCTCCTGTATTGTTAATACAAACACGTCTTTTCCCCCATAACAATACACTCTATCATGACGATAAAATGTTTTTATATAAAGAATCAGAACAAAAATTTCCCCTTTTGCTTGACTGAATTTTGTTTTCCAGCAAAAAGAGAATACATAAATCATAATTTCCTAATTATTATTTTAACAATTATAAATGCAATTGCAATGTCAATTTTAAAAAAAGAATGAAATTTTTAAAAAATATTATTCCGACTATCGATGAACTTGTTTTTTGTATATCTTTACGATACAATGGAACCATTGATTTGAAGATTATGTCGGTAATAATCACTACATGAAAAAGGATAAACAATGAATAAAATATTACATCTCTTAAAAATACACTGTGGAACATTATCAATTCGGCATTTCCTGGGAGCGCGGACGTCTCGTCTGCATCCTCAAAACAGACGACCCACCTGTTTTGGAAAACGGAACTTTATAACGGCCCTGAACATAATGGGCTTGTTGGTAACAGCATACACTATTTTTCAAACAAATACTCTTTTTTGTACGGAAGATGTTCGTCAAATGGACGGCAAGGATGTTACACAAATTGCCGTATTGCCGGAACCGATAGTCGGTCACACCTCTCAAGAAAGACCGCAGGCAGAAAGTCCCTGGTCCAAATGGACTTTTACTACAGACGATAAAGAGGCACAAAAAAAAGCTCAAATTACCTGGATCCCTCAAGGAGGAAAAAATGGACGTGGTTGTATTCATCTTGTCTGTGATACGGAGAAAAGTTGGTCGTTTCAATCAAACAGATATCCTGTAGGCAAGGTACAAAACACACTGGCAGGATACGTTTGGACCCGTTGTAACGAGGGAATGGTTACTTTTAGACTATTCGGACAGACGAAAAATTATAATAGTAGTGGGCGTACTGCGGGCGAACTCTTTTCGATCGAAACACACGATTGGGTTCAAATGATGGCCAATGTATCGGCAAAAAACTTGAATACTTTTTATATTTTATTTTCCGGACGTGGTAAAATCGACGCTTTTTTCGAGCCGATGGAATTATTTACAGGGAATCCCTTTCCTGCAAAAGAAGGATATAATATCAAAGGAAGTATAACAAAACAAGTAGAAGAAAAAATGGACCGATCCCCAATCGCTATAGCCCAAAAGGGAGGCGTCTACCTTGGATGGAGACTCCTTAAAAATGATTCCCGTGATATTGGATTTGAAATTCGTCGCCGATTGCGACAGGAAAAAAATTTCACTAAACAAACCTTGGAGCCAATTGTCAAGACAACAGATTATTTCGATTCCGATATAAAAAACGGTTCCGATTATATATGGCAGATTGTACCGGTCCTAAAAGGACAGCCTCTGGAAGACCAAATTTCGGAAGTCTCTCTCTCCGTTCCCAATGACGATAAAGATAAAAAACATTATCTCTCTTTCAAATTAAAGGACGAAGGAACTGTTGACCGAATTTCTCTAGCCGATCTGAACGGAGATGGTAAACTGGATTATGTGGTCAAAATTGGTCGTTCAATAGTCGATCCCTACCATCAGCCGAATTACTGGAAGAAAAGTGAACGAACCATCGTTCTCAATGCCTATGATTCTTCTGGAACATTTCTGTGGCGATATGATCTCGGCTGGTCTATTGAACAGGGAATTTGGTATTCTCCGATCCTTGTAGAAGACTTGGACGGCGACGGACGGGCAGAAGTCATTGCCAAAACAGCTAAAGGTGACCTGCGTGACGTAAAAGGCAGGGTTCATTCCCATGAAGAATACTTGACGGTATTCGAAGGTACTACAGGAAAAATCATTACAGAAATTCCCTGGTTATCACGAGTCGGTTATACCTATAATCTAGGCTGTCGAAATTTCCTGATGACTGCGTATCTTGACGGTCAAACACCATTTCTCGTCGTCTATCGGGGAACATACGGCCTGATGCGCATGGCAATTTTTCAGTTGGTAAATGGTAAATTGGAGAAAAAGCACTATTGGTCCAATGCGTATGAAACGGAACAATTAACCTGGGGACAAGGAGCCCATCGCCTCCATGCGGCCGATGTTGACCAGGATGGAAAAGAAGAAATATGTGTTGGCTCCTTTGTCTTCGACCATGACGGTTCAATTCTATGGAGTTTGGGATTAGGTCATCCGGACCATCTGTATGTCGGAGATTTAAATCCGCGATATCCCGGCCTGGAAATATATTTGGGGCTGGAATCTCGAAACGATAAAAATGGGATGTGTATGGTCCAGGCTAAAACAGGACAATATATATGGGGATATCAAGGGAAAACTTTTCATATTCACTCAAGTGGCTTGTGTGCCGATATCGATGCACGTTACCCTGGTTGCGAATGTTTTGGAGGTGAAGCAAAAAATGACTTTTCCGAAGATCGTTTTTTATGGACGGCAGACGGAAAACTATTGGCACGTGGTAAAACAGAGAAAGAGACTGGAGTCCCTGGCCTGGGGGCATCAACCGTTTGGTGGGACGAAACACCTCAAAAAGCCATGCTGCGCGGAAATGCCCAAACAGGCGTTCTGATGAAACTACAATATCCCAAACAAACCTATCTCCATGATCGTTTTGAAGGAAATGTTTTATTAACGGGTGACTTTTTCGGTGACTGGCGTGAAGAAATTGTAACATTCGTCTCCAGTAAAACAGTTCCCGGTAAAACACTCCCCGGTGAAATACGAATTTATACGACAACTATTCCTGCAAAAGATCGGCATAACTGCCTTCTTCAAGATCGAAACTATCGCGCAACCACCATTGAAAACATGTGCGGATATTCGTCAACTCCCACCTTAAGTTACGAATTAAACAGTAAATACGAATTAAACAATAAACAATAAACAGTAAACAGTAAACAGTAAACAGTAAAAAAGGTGATAAATATAAAAATCACGGTTTACATCGTATTGTTTTCCATGGGTGAAAACTCCACAAATTACGGAAAAACAGACTCCGTAACGTCGAAAAATGGATTTTTGAAAAAACATTTACTCGCAGTTCATCGACAATCCACGGTGTTTTATCTCTAATTTACCGTGGATTGTGATAAAACTGGTGATAACACTCTACAAGTACTGATTTTAAATATAAATGATTTTAAATATAAATGAATAGAAAAAAAGAATGCAAACTTTTTGTCCACCTTCCTGACAACTTCCATTTTATACACCAGACTGGAATGATAGACTATGGGACGTTATCAATTCGGCATTTCTGGAAATGCGGACGCCATGCCTGACGGCAGGCAGGTCTCGTCCGCAACCTCAAAACAGGCGTCCCGCCTGTTTTGAAAAAAAGGAATTTAAAACGGCCTTGAATGTATTTAAAGAAATTCGTAACCAGCAGACTAATCTAAAAAGCCAACCAGTTCCTGACTTCGGCATGGTTGCTGCAGTTTACGAACCGCTTTTGCCTCGATCTGACGAATACGCTCCCGCGTTACTTTAAAAATATGACCGACTTCTTCCAAGGTATAACTGTACCCATCCCCCAGACCATAGCGCAGTTTGATAATTTCTCGTTCCCGATAACTTAAGGTCTTTAAAACTTTTAAAATACGCCGTTTCAACATATCATGGGTGGCATTGTTCGCTGGATTTTCAGCGGTTCCATCAGGAAGCAGATCTCCAAAATGACTGTCTTCGCTATTTCCAACCGGACGATCCAAACTAATCGGAAAACGATTCATTGCCAATATCCTTCTTGTTTCCTCAATAGTCGTATTAGAAGCTTTTGCAATTTCTTCGACCGTTGGTTCACGTCCTTTTTCCTGAAGTTGTTTTCGTGCAACAATCCGCATTTTCGACATGGTTTCGACCATATGAACCGGAATACGAATAGTTCGGCTCTGATCGGCTACAGCACGAGTAATAGCTTGACGAATCCACCAAGTGGCGTATGTACAGAATTTAAATCCGCGACGATATTCAAATTTATCCACGGCCCGCATTAGTCCGGCATTACCTTCCTGGATCAGGTCCAGAAAACTTAAACCACGATTACGATATTTTTTCGCAATAGAGACAACCAAACGAAGGTTTCCTTCTGAAAGTCCGCGCTTTGCCTCTTGATACATTGCGAAAATCTGTTTGACCGCTGCAACACGGTTACGAAGGCTTGAAGGTGTTTCATGTGTTCTAAACCGTATTTCACGAGCTTCATGCAGCCAGGCTTCATACAATTCCTGATTCGGGCAATCACCTTTTTTATATTCCTTAATATACCCCATTAAATCATCAAGGCGCCGACTAAATCTTTCCAAGGTGCCGATCATACTCTCAATACGTTGAGTACGGAGACCTAGTTCCTCAATCAAACGAACAGCACGACGTCGACGCATGGCTAAATCATTCCAGGCCTGCTTTCTTTCCGCCGGACTTAAAGATTGGTCATGGGCCCGGAAGAAATCAAGTTCATTCCTTTTCATCATTTTATCCAAAGTCAACAAATTCACGGGAAAACGAGACACTATCTGCCGCTTTTCCAGATTATCTGTTTCACTGATCTGAACATTCCTATCAAAAGGCAAATCGTTACTATGTACATTTCTTAAGATTTGAGCGGCACGTTGCATTATATAATTACATTCCAACAATTTTGTTCGGAATTGCAAACGTGTCCTTTCTATCTGTTTTGCCAACATAACTTCGCGCGGACGGGTTAAAAGTGGTATTTCGCCCATCTGTGTTAAATACATTCGAACCGGATCATCAGACCATGTATCACCAGAATCGTACTTTAAAGTATCATCGTCCGCAGATTCATAATCATCATCGTCATTATCTTCGTCTTCGGAATGTATAAAGTGACTGTCGTTTTCCTCTTCATCATCCAAGGCCGAAAATTCATCATCCCGTAAAACGTCTTCATCAGCTTCATCGCCTTCCGTTACCGTCGGTTGTTCATCAAAATCATCATCATCCAGCATTGTATCGTACAAAATGGGACTCCTAACAGTATAAAATTCATTGTTATTCCAGCAATAGCTTCTTAACCCCTCTTGGCTTTGGATTCTATTGCTTTTGCTGTAAATGCATCCATAAATCGTTGCAGCAATTTAACTTTTTTTACCAGTTATCTCCAAAAAACACACTACATACTCTTAATATAATAATCAAACATTTTTAAATTACCAATAAAACCTTCCATAAATTCAAGAAAATACAGAAAATTTTCAAAATTTTTCAATTTTACAGATTTTAGAAGGGAAAATCCATTGTCACAAAACACCCAAATTTCCAAAATACCCTATTTTTGGGGAGCGACTGGAAAGATCGATTCTTGGCAAGTTATTTCTTTCATTCGGCAGGAACCTATTGGTAAAATAAATACCAGTAATAAAGGTTTTATGTTTTTTTTCTTTATAACATGTAAACAATATAACAGGAGGCGTAAAAATTCACCTTCTGCTATAGTATAGACAATCATTCGCGAAAAAGCAAAATAATTTTTGTGTAAAACAATGTTTTTTTTAAAAATTATAAAAAAAAGGGAGAGATCTGGGAAAACAATTTTAATGGCTGTCATAAAATTTCCAAATGTACTAAAGAAACGGACTGCCATTTTTCGATAATGGAACAGGAGGAAATTTAGATATTCTTTTCAGTGGTCTGTTTTTAGTAATAAAAAGGACCTGAAGAATAACGATTGTATCTGTAATATAGTAATGTAATGGGAACGGAAATCCCAGTATTAAAAATGTAAGGACACAAAATTATGAAAAGAACCACAATAAAATCATCAATAATCTGTTTGATTATTTGTGTTCTGGCAGGCGGTTGCCTCAGTATCCCCAATCGGGAAACTGTTCCAGCACGTAATTTTCCATCGATACAAAACAGTAAACCGAAAACATCTATGGAGATGCTTAATTTACTTCGACTTCGAATGGATGTTCCAGATGTACAACTTTTGGGGCCAGGTGATATTTTAGGAATATACATCGCTGGTGTAACAGGCTCTACGGAGGCGGATATTCCGTTACATAATATAGAGAAGGGTTCCACCGAGAAACCGGCTTCCGGATATCCATATTATGTTCGAACGGATGGTACACTTTCCCTTCCGATGTTACCGGAACCAATTTACGTAGAAGGTATGTCACTCATCGAAGCGGAAGACGCCATACGTACCGCATATACGATGAAACGAAAAATTCTCCTGTCAGAGTCAAACATTAGTGTAACCATGATTCGGCCTCGTACCTATCATGTTAGTGTAGTACGGGAAGATTCCGGAGGAAATACAAATCGCATCGGAAATTCCAATAATGATGGACGTGGAGTCTCCTATTTTGCCGGAGTACAACGTGGTTCAGCCTATTCACTGGAATTACCTGCGTATAAAAACGATATCTTGGAAGCACTCAGTTTAAGCGGAGGACTTCCGGGGCTTGACGCTAAAAATGAAATTGTTATTTTGCGTAAAGCTTTTGATAAACGCGACAGCAACAGTAACTATATGTCCGATGATTATTTATCGAACGCCAGTAATACATTTACGAAAAAATATAACGAAACAGGAGAATTTGATTCTTTAAATTCAGGTATGGGAATTACAAGAATCCCGTTGAGAGCGGAACCTGGAACACAATTGGCTCCACTTTCTTCTGAAGATGTTACACTTCATGATGGTGATGTCATCTTTATCAGAAACCGTGATGCCGAAGTCTTCTATACCGGTGGAGTCCTTAAAGGTGGAGTATTTCCAATACCGAGAGACTACGATCTTGATGTTATGGGAGCCATTTCGACCGCAGGAGGTAGTGTCGGAGGTGTTGCGGCAAGTGGTACCAATAATTCAGGGTTCGGAGGAAGTAATGGGATTCCCCTCATGCCCCCAACAAGAATTCTGGTCCTCCGCGAAGTCAATGGAAGACAATATGCCATTAAAATCAGTCAGAAGGATTTGATTCGATATCCTTCGGAGCGAATCCTGATTAAGCCAAACGATGTCATCGTACTTGAATTTACGACAACGGAATTTCTGGTCAATACGATTGTAGGTTCCATTGGATTCCGATTTAACATAAATGATTTGTGGAATTAACATTATACAATAGTTGTTATTTAAAAGTGGTTCAAAACCTGAAAACTAATAATCCTCAAGATTATACGTTTTCAGGTTTTTATTTTTATTACTATTTTCAGAAACGTTACATTTTAACTTTTAACCACTCCTTTTTTTTAGATCCCTAAAATAAATACGGTTTTTTGTTTTTTTTTACTTTTTTTTTATTTATAGGCTTGCAAAAGTTTACTTTTGACGTTATCATAGTTAATATAGATATTAGATTGCTGATTTGTGATGTTAAAATATGCCTTTCGTCACATTACATACGCCGTAGTTTTATTTTGAAATCAAAATGTTTTTACATAATTTTAATTAACGGAGAATTGAGAATGCTTAAGAAAACAATTTTGTTTGTGTTGTTTGTATGCTTAATGGCTTCATACACTTGTGGGCAAGACGCCACCCCAATAAAGACAACGTTGCCTCCTAAATTTATTGGTACTGTATACCAAAGGGCACATGGTGAAATTGTTGGGTATTTATCAAATGTGAATGTTTCATTATTCCAAAATGATTCACCTTTGATGTCAGGAGTTACAGATACTCAAGGGGTATTTTTCACTGAAGATTTAACTGCTGGTAACTATTCGGTTATTATAGAAGCCAATGTTTGCCATTTAAGTGAAGCCTATGATTTTGTAATTGAATATGAATGGAATAGTGATTCGGGTCGTTACGAAGCCTATGCCGATTTTATCGTCGATGTTTCCGATGAATGTTCTCAAGCCCTTAAAAAACTGGATGGATCACAACAAAATCCAGATCTTCCGACTTCCGTAGATTCAATGACCAATCCTTCTTCCTTCCCAGGATCCACTTCCGGTACCTCCTATGGGGCTGGTCCAAGTGGTATGGGGGCTGGTATGATGGCTGCCATGGTTGGTGGAGTTGTTGCAGCAGTTGTTGTTGCGGCTACTGCTAATTCGGAGCCAGAGAGTCCCTTTATTCCAAGGTCCAAATAATGATCCCATATTTTATTTGAATCATTTAAAATTTATGTATTTGGCTCAAGTAGCTTTTTCTTAAGTATTCCCAATTATTGGCGTTATATAATATTGTATGCAGAACAAGAAGATTATGCATTGTATTTATTTTACGTTTAATGATTGGGATTCTATTTTTTAACGATAAAGGATTTCCATGAGTAAAGAAATGAGTTCGTTTCATGGTCGCAAGACATCGTCTTCTCCCTTGGCTATGATTACTGATTTTAATGTTAAAGATGCCTTCAGTATCTTTGCAAGACAATGGTGGATTGTTGTTGCTTTTACATTAATTGGTATTGCTCTTGCTTTTTATCAGTTTACTATAACAAAGCCTCTCTATCAATCTTCTTCTGTTATGTATGTTGCGTCAAGTAGTGCTATAGAAGAAATGAGCGGTGGATCTGCTAATTCCGGTATGCGCTCTCGTTTTCGTGGCGAAACTTTAACCTCAAATATAGCCGTTATGAAAAGCGTTAAACTACTTTCAACTGTCTGGGAAAGTATATTGGCAGATGAATCTAAAAAAAGTCAGATAAAATCTATTCCGTTTGAAACAGATCCTATAAAAGCTTCGCGTATAATATCCGATTGTTTGGAAGTTGAGTCTTCCTGGAATGGAAGCAAAAATATACTCTCGGCCAAGTATAAAACGGGAGATCCGAATGAGGCTGCCGTCGTCCTGAATGAAGTTTTGGTAAAATTTCAGGATTACTTTAATAAATCATATACTGATTCAACTAAAGTTGTTATGGAAACAATCAATAAAGCGCGTTCAGATATGGCCCTTTCGATTGAAGCCGCTGATAAAGAATTAAAAGATTATATTCAGAATTCCAATGTTGTTTTTATTGGTGACGAGAATTCCAATCCTCTATTATCACGAATAGCCGAATTGGAAACAAAACTCGTTGACTTGGAATTTCAAATTTTAAGTTATACAAACAGACAAGAGAATATCCTTGATCGAATTTCTGGACGGAACATAGACGAACTTGGTGAAAGAGAAGTTATTACGATTCTTAGTTCTGGAGATAACGATACTATTCTGACTTCTGTTATGGCCTTGAGTAATCCTAATGCCGCAGAAATTCAGGAAAGATCGTCCAGAGTCAGTATGATTGCCGATTATGACACCCGAAAGGTGGGAGATCTATTATTACAACAAGCTCAACTGGAGCAGAAGTTCGGTCCCGATTATCCCGAAATCGCCGCTATTAAAAAACAAATCGAAGCATTACAATCTGTAAAAGAAAAAGTTGGTGAAAACCTTGATATTTCTGAGATGAAATTCGGCCTGTTCAGTTTTCAGGAATTACTAAAAATGTATCTGGAAGTTTCAAAAGCCCGTATCGAAAATTTGAAGAAACAACAGGTTCAAATACGTGAATATCTTCGAAGTCAGGATGATGATATTAGAGAAATTTCAAAATATCGTCAAACAATTGACAGTAAAAGAGTAGCTATTGAATCCCAGAAAGAGCTTTATAATCAATTAGGTTATAAATTGGAAAATTTAGCCCTGCAAGGTAATTTCACAGGTTATCAGACGGAAATTTTGGAATCCGCTATTCCTAATCCCAATCCGGTTTCACCTGTGTTTATACTCTATATGCTTGTAGGACTGGGAGGAGGTTTGGCCACAGGCTTTATATTAGCCTTCCTGGTTGATATTTCGGACGCCACCTTTAGAACGCCAGAAGAAATTATTGAACAATTACGTATTCCGATTCTTGCTCAATTTCCTTCTTTTATTACCAATAAAATCAAAGGGGGACTTTCAAAAAAAACAAAAAAGCCGATACCAGGTATTGTGTCTCCGGCTCTTATTACATTTCACTCGCCCGAATCACCTTTATGTGAAGTGTTTAATACTTTAAGAACCAAATTGTTTTTTAGTTCCCATCAGCAATCTTTTAAAATTTTACAGTTAACAAGTCCACACCCTAGTGATGGTAAAACTTTATTAACCTGTAATTTAGCGGTCAAATTGGCACAATCCAAAAAAAGAGTTTTGTTAATTGATGGCGACCTTCGTAAACCGGATATTCATAAATGGTTTGGTATGAAAAACGAAATAGGTTTCTCGGATGTACTGGCGGGTGTCGCAGACACGACTCAAGTCGTTCAAAATACACCGCAGGAAAATTTGTTCCTGATTACTGCGGGCCACTCAAGAAAAAATCCTTCTGAATTATTAACTCTACCCACCATGGATGATTTTCTTGAAGAAATTCAAAATGATTATGATATTATATTGATCGACTCTCCTCCATCTTTATATGTTTCCGATACCACTTTATTGGCATCAAAAGTCAAGAACGTCCTCTATGTATTTCGTATTAGAAAACGTGGACGTCCTGATGTCATGCAAGGTATGAATCTTCTGAAAGAGGTTGGAGCAAATATTATCGGCTGTGTTATCAATTGCCTAAATAAACATCATTATTACAATGAATTTGCCATGGCGAAAAATTCGACCTATGGTTATGGATATGGTAGTAATTATGGTTATGGTTACGGAAGTAAATATGGCTATGGATACGGTCATCGATATGGCTATGGTTATGGGTATGGGTACGGTGATTCTGGCAACGACGAGGATGATTCCTACAATAAAACAAAACCCAAAAGTGATAACACACGTAAAACAGGTTGATTGTTTAGTTGTCTCCAATAAATAATTTATATAATTGAATGGCAAACCGTTTAAAACAATTCGTGAATAGTTGATATTTATGGATAGTTTTTCTAATAATACGGTTTGTCTTTTTTTATATTTACATGTTCGAGGTGAAGACAAGATACATTAAGTTATGTATTTTGAAATTTCTATAAACGGATATATTTTCTTTTCAGTAAACAAATAACGTAGTAAAAAGGGATAGAGAGCATGGAATGTAAATATATTGATTGGAAATTACCGTTTCTCTCTGAAGTTGCTGATGAATTGCTCCAACGGTATACTCATATTAACTCGCTTGATATGAAAAATGTAATTTTAGCACTGCCGGGCAGTCGGGCAAAACGTTGTCTCGAAACCATGATTATTATGCGCGTGGAAAAGAAGATTCAAAAGAAGGAACTCGCTGCCGACTGGTTTCCGCCTGTATTTATGACCATTGGAGCGTTACCGGAACTTTTTTATCCTTTACAGTTTCCTCTGGCCAATTCAATAACAGAACAATTCGCTTGGTATACCGCTTTAAAGGAACTTTTAAAAGAAGATCCCAATGCGGTTAAACATATTTTAACAACAGATATTTCCGATGATTTGATTTTTCAATTGGAGCTTGGAAAATTATTTTCTCAACTTCACCGTGAACTTGCTTCGGAGACAAAAAATTTCGAAGATGTTGCTAAATCAGTGCAAGAGAAGGGAATAGAAGAGGAAACAGTCCGGTGGCAAGCTCTTGTCAAACTTCAGAATATCTATTTTCGTACTATTGATGGCAGTGGGCGCTGGGATATCCAAATGGCACGACTTGTTGCCATGAAGAAAAAAGAATGTACGACAGATAAAGAGGTCTATATTATAGGAGCGGCCGATATGAATCTCTGCCAAAAAGAAATATTACGTACCGTATCCGACCATATTCATTTTTTTATCTGCGCTCCGGAAGAAATGAAGGATTACTTCGATGATTGTGGCTGTCTCATTCCAACTCAATGGCAGAATGTAACCATTCCAATACCGGATAATAAAATCATCTCCCTGGCCACTCCCCAGGAACAGGCCATATGGATAACGGAATATCTCTTGAAACAACAACGAGAAAAACCTGAAAAGACCTTTTCATGGAACCATTATTCGATTGGTCTGCCTGATACGGAAGTCTTTCCTTTTTTAAAACGTCAGCTATTACTTCAAGGTATTCCTTTTACAACCGGTATTGGAATGCCTGCATTGCGTAATCGTGTCTGTCTGCTTGTCCGACTTCTTGCCAATTATCTCCAGCAGGGAAAATATGGGAATCTTGTTGCGTTACTGCGTCATCCCGACATGGGATATTATTTGCGGTGCCATCTAAATTTGCCCGAGGATACTGGCTGGCTATCCCTGTTCGACCAGTATCAGAATGAATATCTTCCTGAACGCGCCGAAGGTATATTCCAACGTAAAAAAGAAGATAACGATAAAGATACTCTAAATTTTGATCGTATTACCGCTATTTTGACCGTTCTAAATGAACTTCTGGCTATCTTCGATATCAACAAAAAAGAGATCAGTGATAGTTCCCCTAATCAATTGTCTACCAACAATATCGAAGTATCACCACCCGAACCTGAATCCTTGGGAATTATCCTGCATAAAATACCTGAAGTCCAAAAGGTATTGCGAACGGAACAACTTCCTCTCAAACAGTGGTTTAATACGTTTTCGAAACTCTTTTGTCGTATTTATGACGAAACGAATACTGATTTAGACGATTTGGCCCAATTCCAAATTCAAACCGGATTTGAGGCGATAAATCAATGTTTCGATGCACTTGCCGATATTCCGGAATCGTTAGCCGGTAATTTTACCGCAATTCGGGCCTTTAATCTGTTTGCCCATGAATTGGAAAATATCATCATCCCCCAGGAATCAAGTGGCGATGGTGTCGAATTGTCAGGCTGGCTTGATCTCTTCCTCAACGACTCTCCCCAAATAATAATATCAGGAATGAATGAAGGAATAATTCCATCTTCCCAATCGGGCGACCAATTTTTACCCGACTCGATCCGACAAACCCTTAAATTAACCGATAATAATAGACGTTTTGCCCGAGATGCCTATGCCCTCCTCTCTATCTGTCACTCTCAATATGATAAAGGCAATGGTTCTTCCGATCTATTTGTCCTGTTTGGCCGAAATTCCCTGGAAAATGATTCCCTTTTGCCCGGACGATTTCTGTTCGCGTCCGATGAAAACACGATTGTCCGACGTGTTTGTACTTTTTTCGATAAAGAAACGAATTCATCCTCTTCCCTTGATCTTCGTTCGGAAGAAGGTCCGAAAATGAAATCGACAGAAGTCACAAATGTATTTCGTCCTCCGATACTTCGAATGAAAGGAGAAACTCCAACCTCCATGCAGGTTTCCGAATTTCAGAGTTTTCTTGAATGTCCCTATCGATATTTTTTAAACTATCATCTACGTTTAACCTCCATGGAAGATAACTGTCGGGAACTTGACGCCGCCATATTTGGAAACGTTATCCATAAACTTCTCTTCTGGTTCGGACGAGATAAAAATGCGTGCAATATGACCGATTCCAAAGAATTGGCAGATTGGTTTACAACCAGACTCGACTATTGGACCAAGGAAAATTATGGAAATAACGTTTCGCCCATTGTTTATCTCCAAATAGCTCAAATTCGGACAAGATTGACCGCTTTTGCCGAATGGCAAACGAAATGGCGCGGCTTGGGAAATCAGATACGTTATATTGAATATGGTCCTAAATTTCAGCCTCAAATTATGGAGGGAGAAACCCCCATGTCGATTCGTGGTCGAATCGACCGAATCGACTATAATCCCCAACACAATTGTTGGTTTCTATTTGACTATAAAACCATGGATATGGGAACGAGTGGTTTCAAAGATATGGAAATTCCAAATCTGGATCCCAATATATTGGGGTTAATGCGGTTCGGAATCAAAAATCCCGTCGATCTCAAGCATCGAACAACAATTAAGGGAGCCAGAAAAGTGGGGGAACCTTCTATTGGACATTGGCAATGGACTAATTTACAGTTACCACTCTATCGTTATTTATTCGAGCAGATCTGTCGGGAACAAAAAATCGATACAGGAGGCAATCCCCCAATTTTAGGATACATTATTCTCCCAAAAAGTAATAGGGTTCAAGGACAAGGGGCTCCCTGGATGAAGGAAGATTTACAGGAAGCCGATGATACGGCACGATGGGTCATTCGCACGTTACGTTCTCTGTGGAGTCAGGATATTGATCCATTTCGAGATATTGACCCAAACCATCCGGAATGGGGTAAAATTATGGCCCGAGGACTCAAATACGCATCTTCTTTTGCCGCGATTACAAGGGAAGGTATGTAATTTAATTTTACTTTTATTAAAGTCTGAATAAATTTTAAATTTTTATACTGTGAAAAATTCAATTGAGTGCTAAAATGAATTATAGAAAGGTATAGTATACCGAAGAAACGTTTCGGAAAATTCAACTACGATAAATAGAGGGGGTTGAAAGCATAGTTTAGTTATGGCGGAAGATTATTATAAAACATTAGGTGTTTCGAAAACAGCGTCGGACGACGAGATCCACAAGGCCTATTTGGGATTGGCGCGCAAGTACCATCCGGACATGAATCCGGATGATCCGGAAGGAGCCAAGAAGAAATTTCAGGAGATACAAGCAGCGTTTGACGTTTTAAAAGATCCCGAAAAGCGGAAGCAGTATGACCAGTTTGGTGCCGGCTTTGATCAATTTGGTGGAGCAGGTGGAGGTGGTTATCAACAGTGGTCTGGTTCCCATGGCGGTACAGGTTTTGAAGGTAATATAAATTTGGACGATATTTTTAAGATGTTTGGCGGAGGCGGAGGACAGGCTGGTGGATTTTCGTTTGGAGGAGGAGGGGGAGGAAGTCCCTTCGGTGACTTTACCGGAGCGGGATCTGGAACAGCTTCCGGACGAACACGTCGGCGTAAAGCAGGACCTGTTAAAGGAGAAAGTTTCGAAATACCTGTGGAAATACCATTTCAAACAGCGATTCGTGGCGGAAAAGTCCCTGTTAATTTCCGCCGAAATGATGGAAAAATTGAATCGGTGGAAGTCAAAATACCAACGGGTATCGAATCCAATCAGAAAATACGACTACGTGGAATGGGGGGGCCCGGTTCCAATGGCGGAGAGGCGGGCGACCTAATCCTGGAAGTTCATATTAAAGAACATCCTTTTTATACGCGAAAAGGTAACAATCTTTATGTAAAGGTTCCTGTAACACTCAAGGAAGCGGCCCTCGGCACAAAAATCGATGTACCAACGCCAAATGGAACAATTACAATTACGGTCCCTCCCGGAACGACAACCGGTACAAAACTCCGTCTGCGTAATCAAGGAATACAAATGGGAAATACTGAAGGTCAATTAAAGGAAGCAAATGGCGATCTCTATATTGAATTCGAAGTTCAACTTCCAAAATCATGGAGTAAAGCCGATCAAGATCTGATTAACAAACTTGATTCCAATCTGTCACCTCCGGTTCGTTCGACCCTCTATTTCTAAATACTTTATTTTCGATTGAGTGCTTTTTCAAAAAATAAATCAAGCCGTTGGAATAATTCCGGCGGTATGGTTTCCTTTCCCGTATTGGGACCGTGACCAACTCCCGGCGTTTCGGAAAATTCGACGAGAGGATGACCCAATGCCTTTAAACTGGCGTACATGAGCTCGTTTTCCTCTGTTCGACATTTCCATTCGGATTTTCTGTCACCAAGGAGAAGAAATATCGGAGGCAACTCTTTTGAAAGATGGGCTATCGGGGCATTTTCATCAATAACCGGTTGGTATTGTTCTCCTGGTATTTTCAGGAGTTTTTTGACCAAAAAATGGGTCGTAACTTGAGCACTGTCCAAGAGTAAACCGGCCAATTGCTTGTTATCAATACCATATTCGGCCAACCAACGTGGATCCATACCTGTCATTCCGGTCAGGTAGCCTCCCGCACTGGTTCCGGAAACAAAGATCTTGTCTGGATCACCACCATAACGTTCGATGTTTTTAATGGTCCAGGCAATGGCAGCCGCGGCATCCTGAATAAAGACAGGAAAAGGAACATTCGGAGAGAGGCGATAACCTCCCGCAACAAGAATCAATTGTCCTTCCCGATACAGTTTAAGATTCAAAAATAAACGGCCAGGAAAAGAACGTTTACCTGCCGACAACCCGCCCCCATGAAAATAGATCAAAACCGGAAGACCACGACCGTCTTTATACTTCGGCTGATTTTGAGGATAGGAAATATTCACACAACATCGCTCTTTTTGATAGGCATCCGATTCATCCCGTACATTTTCTGGAAGATAGGGAATATCCTTGACTGTAATGTAGGAGGGTTTAGGTGTACTACCAGTCTTGACATCTGTCGTTTTTGGGGATTCCGTCGAGAAAAGACAGACATTCAGACCTAAAAACGACACTATAAACAATAATATGATATTCTTCTTCATCATGAAATACGTCTATATAATAATATTAAGTAAAATCAAGTTCATATCCTTTACGACGCGGACGAACGAGATAGGCATTAGCTTCATCGCAATTCGTAAAACGTTCCGCAACAGGATCCCAATGGAGTGTTTCACCAACTTTACCAACGGCACGTATGATATTAACGAGATCACAGAGAGTCGATCCACGTTGTCCATATTCGATATCGGCGACACAACGTTCACCAGTTCTAATACCATGCAACCAGTTTTCAACATGATCGACCGATTCATCACGGGGATTTGGACCAGGGTTTTCAGGCAGTTTTAGGAGTTCTTTTGGATTGGCGGCAATTTTATCGCGATTAATTTCAATTTTTCCTTTTTCTCCAACAAAAATGGCACCGAGTCCAGGACCACGATCACCGTCGAGATAGAGACGAAGTTCTGTACCATTGGCGAAAAGCATTTTTACTTTAGCCCGCGGTCCCTTGACCTTGGCCATATTATAATAACCAGCCCCGGTTTCATCGTCCTCTAAAGTTCGGGTCGGATATTTCCCGGAATCCTGAATAGTACACGGTTCTTCGAGCAAAACGGCAATCGGTCCGGTTTCATTGGTTCCTAAAGCACAATTGACCTGATCATAGGAATGCGTTCCCCAACCGGAGACACCAAAACAGAGACCTCCGGCGTCATAGTCCCACCAACGAGACCAACCGTAATGAATATCGGGATGATATGGGCGTAATTCCGCTTGATTCGTCCATTGATCCCACCACCCCTCTTTTCCTCCCTTCGGTAATGGCTGTTCCGGTTTAGGTTCCCATTTTAACGGACCTACAAAGTTCGGGGCTAAAACATATTTAACCTTCCCAATCGCGCCTTCCCGAATCAATTTACTCGCCCAGGCGTTTAAAGGAATGGAACGCTGTTGTGTTCCGACTTGAGTAACCCGTTTGAAATGACGTGCCGCCTTGACCATGGTTCGACCCTCTTGTATCGTTAGACACATCGGTTTTTCAATATAGGTGTGCATTCCCATTTCCATGGCACGAATCGCGACCCAGGCTCGGGCATGGGTCATTGTTTCGACCATAACACCATCTGGTTTTTCCACTTCGATCATTTTACGAAAATCGTCGTATCCATTGAAATTATCTCCTTCATGTCTCTTCGCAAGGAAAGCGTCAACGCGCGGCTTAAACAGATCACAGGCCCCAACAATAACACCCCCTTTAAGTTGTGGAAATGTATGACGATAGAGCCATTGGCATCGACCTCCCAGACCAATAAACGCAATTTTTACCCGATCATTCGCCCCCGGCGTCCCATCGTGCGCAAATACTTGAGATGATACAAAATAGGGAACGGCAACCGCCGCAACGGCCCCTCCTGATAAAAAGGCCCGACGATTGATTTGTTTCATAATCTTTTCCTTCTTCTTAATGTATTATAAACGTTTTATTCGCGGTACAGACAGTATCAGTTATCCCCAATACCAATATCAGTTATCCCCAATACCAATCTTCCCGCTGCCTGTTGTGACCCCCATTGTATCTTAAACAAAAAAGGAAGTCAAACATTTTATTAAGAAATTCCAAGAATAAAGTTCCACTATAGAACCATCTGTTTAAATTATCTATTTTATCAAAATCTCTCTGTAAACAGGAAAAAAATTTTTTCCGGAAAATTATCTTTTTTTTGTATTTTTTTCTTTATAGGACATACTATAATATAAAGGGGAGAAAAATCTAAAATATAATTTGAGCATTTTGTTTTGAATAATCACAAACAAGAGGGGGTTGGAAATATGAAGTACATTCTATTTCGAAATCTATTAAGAGTTTCGTTTATAGGCCTTTTTATGTTTCTTGTTCAGGTCTCGATACTCCGGGCAGCCGATCAGGGAAACAGTAACATAACGCCTGAAGAAGCCTATCGTCAGTTAGTGGCAGGGAATGCCCGCTTTACGAATCAGGGCAAGGATGCCGCACTTAAACTTCCTACTCTTTCGAAGGATGAAAACCGCTATCCCATTGCAACGGTTCTTTACAGTTCCGATATGCCGATTAAGCCAAATATCTTGACCGATTTGACGGAACAGGATTTATACATGGTTCCATTGGAGATGGGGGCTTTTCCAGAAGAAAAACTTGCCGACCTGGATTATGGTGTCATGAATTTGAGAACGCCTGTTGTCATTGTCCTGACACATTTTCCAAGCCGCGATATTTTGAATTACCTTCGTCAATTTGAGTTAATGGAAGTCAGAGCGCAAACGGAGGCAAAAAAATATGACAGTACCAAACAGAAGACCTTTAGTACAGAAGATGTCGATTCTGATATTAAGACCTATAATCTGTTAGGCCCGTCAATCAAACGTGCGAAGACAGCCTATCCCGATTTAAAGGGCCAGGAACTGGCAAATGTAGTCTCAGAGGCAATTGCCTGGCAATCGTTGGAAACGGCATTAATGTCCTCAACCGCCCTACAGGACTTGCTCCGTACAGGTTCCGTTGATTTAATGGCCGCTATCGTTGATGATTCCACCGGAGTTATCAGTTGGCTTGGCGCCCATCCGTTACAAGAAGAATTCCTTAAGCCCGCTCCGGAAACCGTGGTAAAAAAAGCAGACGCTTTAAAATCGTCTACCACTACTTCCTTTACCGAAAAAGATATTCCGGCTCCCTTGGAAGAAAATGTCGTTAATAATTATATTACAGAATACTGTACTAATAATTATTATTCCGATGTTGTTTCCGATTATTATATGAAACCGGTTTACTATGAACCGTGTTGGAATTTATTTTCACGTCGTGCCTGGTGCTATCGGCCGTGGTTTGGCGTTTTTGTAAATCCATTTGTTCCCTATCCCTACTATCGACCCTATTGGAACTATCCCACTTGGTCGTTTACCTTTGGTTTTGGAATTGGGTACACCTTTCATCACTGGGGGCCGCCAATTCATTTTGGTCCCCATTTCCGGCCCTATGATCCCCATTGGTGGGGACCCAACTTCAATCATTGGCCCGGTTTTGATGGTCATAACCCCCGGCCCGATTTTAGACCCGGTCCCGGTAGTCACCGTGACTATGTTCGAGATATGATCTATGGTGGTCGAGGAGGTGATATTCATGGACTGGATCGCGGTATGCGTCCCGGTTTTGTCCATGGTGGTTTACAGCCTGGTTTTCATGGAGGTTCCAATTTCCATGATTATACAAAAGGTGGAGTTCGACCGGGAGGTCCAAACACTCCCGGTAAAGAAAACCCCGGCGGTATGCGTCCCGGTGATATGCGTCCCGGTGGTATGCGTCCCGGTGATATGCGTCCCGGCGGTATGCGCCCCGGTGATATGCGTCCCGGCGGTACTAACATTCCCGGAAAAGAAAACCCGGGCGGTACACGTCCCGGTGGCACTAATACTCCCGGTAAAGAAAACCCTGGTGGTACACGTCCCGGCGGTACTAACATTCCCGGTAAAGAAAACCCTGGTGGTACACGTCCTGGCGGCACTAACACTCCCGGTAAAGAAAACCC
>CAYUAP010000015.1:0-10633 GCA_964442735.1 uncultured Planctomycetaceae bacterium
TCCCGGTTACTGCGCGATTCCCGGTTACTGCGCGATTCCCGGTTACTGCGCGATTCCCGGTTACTGCGCGATTTCCAGTTACTGCGCGATTTCCAGTTACTGCGCGATTCCCGATTACTGCGTGATTCCCGGTTACTGCGTGATTCCCGATTACAGCGCGATTCCCGATTACTGCGCGATTCCCGGTTATTGCGTGATTCCCGGTTACTGCGTGATTCCCGGGGCAAGTACGTTCTGGCCGCTATTCGTTTTCGTGCATCATGGTCCGTAACCGACCGGCAAAAAGAAAAACGATGACAGCCGTTATCATGGGTATTAAGGCCAGCAGGAGCATAAAGTCGGCCAGGCCTCCTTCTTTACCGAAGATAATCGTCATACTATCGCCCGCTCCAGTTCCGAAGACAGATGCTAATTTGGCAGCTACATAGTTGGCAACGGCACTCGCTAAATGCCAGATACCCATTAGTAGCGATGCGTATCGTGCAGGAGCCAGTCTTGAAACCATTGAGAGTCCGACCGGAGATAGACACAATTCCCCCCAGGTACAAAAGACATAGGTTCCCAGAAGCCAATAGGAGGCGGCGTTCCCTCCTGTCTGCTGTGCCTGAAGCGCCCCGGGAATCAGGATTAAAAACGCAATCGATAAAACAACAAGTCCGATACCGAATTTTACCGGAGTCGAAGGTTCGATTTTACGTCGGGCCAAAAAGCCCCACAACATGGCGAAGAATGGTGCGAATAGTACGATACCAATTGGATTGACTGACTGATACCAGGTTGCCGGGAACGAATAGAGCGTATTCTTCTTGTCGAATAGAGCGTCAATTTCTTTTTCCGTATTCTTCTTTATCTCGGTTAATTGGGCGTTACGGATTTGGGCCGCTTCGTTATTCCATTTTTTTCGAGCCATAGGAAGCTCTTTCTCGTCCGTGATCGAAGCGATATCGAAACCAAGATTTTTTTTACACGTTTCTGTAACCTGTTTGTCCAGAACCGCCATTTTTTCCTGTCCCTGTTTCAGTAACTGTTCCGGAGTGGGAATTGACGGATTAAAGGGAGCCAGGCCAGCCTTTTCGCGGGCATCATTTGCGCGTGCCAGCGCTTCCTTGGCGGTGGTTATCATCTCGGTGGCTTCGTTCGACCTATTGTGGTATTCTGTAGCCGCTTTTAGAACGTCTGAATTACTTGTTCCGCTCTTCAAAAAGGCTGTATTCGCATCCACCATTTTTTCCTTGAGTATTTCCATTGCGTTAACTGCTTCCACCATAATCAGTTTGGCATTATCGAAGGTGATTAACGCTTCACGTTCGTCTTCATTGGCCAGGAAGGGTTTGGGAAAAGCTTGAGCCAGGGCGGTCGGAACCTGTCGATTGGTATCTCTTTTAGCGAACGTATTCAAGGACGATCCCGCCTGTTCGAAAACGGACCAGAAGGCGATTGTAAAGGTGGACAGAATTAGAATAACCGCAATGCGATCGATTTCTTTTCGGGTCAAAAATTTAGTGGACGTTGGGTTCGGAGTCTCCGGTTTTTCGGCAGTCTGCCCTGTTTTTTTAACATCCTTCCCTGTTTTTTCAGTATCCTTCCCTGTTTTGGTTTCCACTATTTTTACGGCGTCCACCTCCGGTTTCGCATCCGTTCGAACATAGTTGAGAAATCCAATATGGCCCAAATAGTAGGGGCGCAATAGGGAATAGGTAATCAATCCGAAAACCATACCGATGGCGGCAATCAGGAACCCCCAATGCCAGCCGTATTTTTCGGCCATGGTTCCGGCGGCGAAAGGAGCGATTAACGCACCTAAATTAATACCCATATAGAAGACGGTATAGGCGACGTCGCGACGGTCGTCTGTTTGTGGATAAAGCTGTCCGACCATAATGGAAATACACGGTTTAAAGAAGCCGGTTCCAATAACAATCAGAGCCAGTCCCCCCATAAAACAGAGCCAGGCCCCCGGCGCGGTACCGAACGTTATTGCTTCGGTCGCGGACATACGGAAGTATTCAGTTAAAAAGAGGCAGAATTCACCCAGGGCGATCAAAACGCCCCCCCAGAGAACCGAGCGATGCTGACCGATAAACCGGTCCGCAATATAACCTCCTAAAACCGGAAGCAGATAAACAGATCCGGTAAACCAGCCGTAAAGTTCATATGCACTCTCTTCTGACCAGCCGAAGCCCGGATTAGAACTTCGAATCGAACTAATTAAATAGAGAACCAGGAACGCACGCATTCCATAATAACAGAAACGTTCCCACATCTCCGTTGTAAACAGGACCCAAAGACCCATGGGATGGCCGAAGAACTCTGTCTCCTCCTTCCTCAATTTGAGTTTGGGTTCAACCGGTACATTGTCCGTAGTGTCGCTCACCTATCACTCCTAGATATTATTTTTTAAAGTATTATGATTATAAAGGCCTTTTTCCCGGAAGGGACGCCCGTATTTCCGGGCAAGACCCTTCATTTACGGCCTGAAATAAAACAGGTTAATTGCATTATCATTTCTTTTTTGCTGCTTTATTTAATTCGTCAGCGTATGCCCGGGCAGAAAATGGTTCGCCAGTCGCTTTTATAACAAATTCTTCCCAAGGATAGGAATTACCGGGCTTAAAGACTTTTTCCACCAAGAAACTACCCAACGCCTTGGGATCGTTCTTCGGAACATTTTTCTGACATGCCTTGCGAACCTGTGCTCCAAAGAGTTCGCCCAACATATAGTTATGATAATAGACCGGAGCAATAACGAAATGTGGTTTCGAGGCCCAGTCAGCGACATGACGGTTTTCCGGACGCGGCATCATTTGATATTTTTCGACTATATCCCACCAGAGATCGTTCAGATTCTGGTCTGGATTTTCATAAAGCGCTTTTTCAAAATAGAACATGACCAGGGTCCATCGGCAGAAAATCAATTGTTCCCGTAATCGCTGTTGTGCCAGGGCGGCGGAAACTTCCTTCGCACGTTCCGGTTTAACTCCGGCGTTCTGAACCAGCCAGTCGGGATCCCGAGCCAGCGCTCCGAACATCATGGCAATACCTTCTGTTGTAAAAATATGCGCTGCTTCACGAAGATTATAGGGAAGACTGCGATCTACCATGTAATCATATACACTGTGTCCCAATTCATGAAGCTGGGTGTCCATCCATTCAGCGGTCGGCTTAATATTGCACAGAATCCGAATATCTCCTTCTCCGTTCATATTATTGCAGAAACCATGCTGTGATTTTCCTTCCTTCTCGAACAGATCACTGTTCTTAATAATCGGGCGAACGTCCAAGCCAATGGAATCATAATATTTAATAGAGATATCGACGATATCTTCCTTCTTGAATTTTTCATAAAATTCATTAACATCGACTTTTTTGGATGGAGGGGCCTGTTGGAAGAAGGGATTGTCGTAATGCCATGGCATAATCTTCGCAACGTTGAATTTTTCCTTGAGTTCACCGTCCAGTTCTTCTTTCATTTCCTTGAACAGAGGTGTTGTTAATGTAACCAATTCGTCGAAAATCGTTGTTAGTTCCCGGGGATCGTAATCCTGGAAGGAAACCGTCATTTCCCAATAGTTATTATACCCCAAATGTTTGGCAGCTTCATTTCGTAATTTTGCCAGTTTGATCAAACGTGGAGCAACCAATTCTCCGACTTCCTTGAGAGCGGCCCAAATCTGGAAACGGCGTTGGGAATCAAGTTCGTCTTCCAGCATTTCCAGAAGGTCGTTATTGGTATATTGTTTACCATCAATAACACAGCGTTGTGTCTGAAATACCTGTTCGATTTCATTGGACAGGTCAATCATTTTTTTCATCAAGTCGGGCGGGAGCTGACTTTCCTCGAAGGAACGACAGGCGACATGGGCGGCACGATCTTCGATTGGGGAGACTTTACCGCATTTGGCGATTAGGTCCTTTAAAGTTTTATATCGATCGGCGGAACTGTGATAGGTTGACATGGCTAGTGTGGCTTCAGCGCTTTTTTCAAATGCCTTTTTATCGCCCGTGATCATGGCGTCCCACCAACTATAGGACATATCACAGTGCATTTTATGGAAGTCCGCTTGATATTGATTCATAAAAGCACGTAATTTATTAACCGATTCGGAATCGGTAGCCATCAAATGGCTCTGCATAATAACTCCCAATAGCATTAAAAGTGAAAAAAAAGAAATCCTTTTCAAAAACATAAAAATCAACTCCTTAAAATAAAACGGTTATTCGCAAAACTGGGTAATATTCGATAAAATACGTTCGGACAGGGGGGTACTGGTTCGATTTTCGAAGTCGAACGCGCACAAGACGACATTACTTGTCGCACAACAGACACTATTCTGCCAGGCCTCCTGTGTTACCGTAAACGATTTATGACCGATATGTGAAATCCAGGTTCGTATCAGGACCTCGCTCTCCCAGCGCATTTCCTTGTGATAGACAACATCCGCCTTGAGAACGACCACTCCAATCTCCTCCGGAACAAGGTTGGGCGACAGCGCTTGATATATCGTTGTTCGCGATCGATCAAACCAGATCGAAGGAGCAATAAAATTAATATGCCCAAATCGGTCGGTATCGAAGATTTGGGGCTTGACTCTATCTACTAACATTACTCGTTATTTATCCTGTTTGGCCTTATTTATCCTGTTTGGCCTTGAGAGCCTTTTCTTTAGCTGCTTTTTCGGCATTTATTTTGGCCTGTTCCGGATAGCGTTTCTCCAATTCGGCGAGATCTTTTGCCGCCTTTTTGTCGATAGCTTTCTGTTGTTCGTCGTTCTGTTTACGAATCATTGTTTCCCGATCAAAATTCTTTTGATTAAGCTGTTGAACGGAGGTCAGTTCGGCAACCATAACATCTTTTCCTGCTATTTGATCCGCCTTGGCAATGGGTATAATGTTTGTTTTGATATCACCAGCAGACGCATTCATATAGTTTGAATAACCAACGACCAGGGTCGAATAGAGTAACGTTCCAATTCCGACAGCCAGAAGAATTTTAGTGAATTTACTGGTACCCTTCCATTCGTGCAAGGCAATACCCCATAATGAACTGAAGATAATAATACTAGCCATATGAAGGGTCCAACTGGAGAACTTGAAATCTTGCATACAGGTTTCACCCATGGAATAGAAAAAGAATTGCATATACCAGGTTAAGCCAGCCAAAGCGGAGAAGAAATAGTTCGTGACCATTGGGGCGTAAACGACTTTTTTACCCTGCTCCCCATCGTCCGATTGTACTTCAATCTTGCTATAGAAGAACTGACCGGTCGTTCGTTTTGTCAGTAACAGATATGCGCACCAGATGAAATTGGAAGTAAATCCGCCGAGAAGGATAACGCACAACTTGGGCAGTCCGGTCCATAATTCCTTGGTACCGAAGAATTGAGAGGTTGTGGCAATCGGATCGGCCGCAGCCATACCATAGGCCATTCCGGCACTGAAGATACCGGAAACAGTGGCGACCAGAATACCTTTAAAGAAGTTGAATTCTTTAATGGACTCTTTTTTCGCTTCTTCGGACATTTCCCGTTCTTTAGACATCCCGGCTAGTCCGGCCAGGGTAATTCCGAGGGCACAGACGCCGAGTCCGAACAGATTGATCCAGCCCGCATGGGTTCCCAGGATTTTAGTCATGAATTCTCCTGTAACCAAGGGGGGCATTAGTGTTCCCAGAACAGTGCAATAGCCCAAGGCAACGGCCATTCCCAGTGACATTCCCAAATAACGCATGGTCAGACCAAAGGTCAGTCCACCAACACCCCACATCATACCGAACAAGAAGGAGTAGAGAATGGCCTTGGGATCGACTTGAAGTGTGGCATAAATAGTCGAAACAAGATTATCAGACAGTAAAAACGCCAAAATCCATGGAGCAAAGATCCAACTAACGAAGCCGCCTGCCAGCCAATAGACTTCCCAGGACCAATTCTTAACGAATTTATATGGAACATAAAAACTTCCCGACGCTAAACCGCCGAGCCAATGGAAAAACACTCCAATAAAAACAGGGGGCATTATTATCTCCTATCTAATGGTGGTGGTCAAGACATTTTGGATGTCTTTGACCTAATGTTCTGTTCGTTCTACTGCCCGAACAAGACGTTAATGGGGGGCGTTTAACGGAAAGAATGTTGATCTCCCCCCCGTTTTACAATTTAAATTGCACGATATAATACATAACTGATATATAGTTTACCCGTATTTAGGGAAAAATCAAGAACACAAAAGAAAACCTTTTGAGGAAAATCATGGCAGGAAAAAGAAGCAAGAAAAAAGCTGAAACGATTTATCTCGTTTGTGAAGAAACTGGCGATTACAATTATATCGTTCGTCGTAAACCCGGTGGAGAAAAATTAAAACTGAAACGGTATTGTCCGCGTCTGCGAAAACATACATTGCACGTTGAAAAGAAAAAATAATTTCGACGCCATGTTTGTTATTTTTGGAGAAGACAGCTTTATGGCTGCCTGACTGTAGGGATTCTATGTCCATTTCTCCACGTCCGCAGGTGTTAAAAGAACGTCCCTTTCAGGGAGGTGGATTGGAATAAAATATGGATTAAAATAAATATGAATTGAAATACAGGCTGGTTTTTAAAAGGGCGTGCGTTGTGGTACGCTCTTTTTTTTTAGAAAAGAGAGAAAGGTTGATAAAATCCGTTTTTTTGAAAATAAAATTAGGGGTTTATATCGAACGTTTTGGTAGATACATGGTCCAGAAAAAAATCAAGGAGAGACGGAATTGGATACCACGGCCTTGTGATCCGAAAATGATTGCAATGTTGTCACGAAAAACACACATTCCACCGGTTCTGGTCCAGATTCTATGGGGACGTGGGTTCGATGATGCGGAAAAGATGCTTCTTTTTTTGGCTCCGGTCAATCTAAAACGCGATCTTCGTCCTCCGGAAGATCTTCCCGGCTGTTCTGTCTCTGCCGCTAAAATAGCCGCTGCCATTCGTGATAAAAAAAAGATTACTATCTATGGCGATTACGATACTGATGGTATGACCGCAACGGCGATTCTGACAAAAGTCATTCAGAAACTTGATGGAATTGTCAACTATTATATTCCCAATCGTCTTCATGAAGGATACGGTCTGAACTGTCAAGCCTTCCACAAACTCAAGGAAGACGGAACGCAGATGATTGTTTCGGTCGATTGTGGTATTACCAGTTTCGAGGAAGCGTTGTGTGCGAAGGAACTAGGTATTGATCTGATTATATCGGACCATCATACTCCGGTAACCGAGCCGGGAACGGATACTCTTGTTCTGCCGGAGGCCCTGGCAATAACGCATCCTCGGGTCGATTTCGAAACGAAATCTTTTGTCGATTATCCCTGTCCCTATCTGTGTGGGGCTGCTGTTGCACTGAAATTAGCCTGGTTGATTGCGCGTCTCGTTGAAGGGAAGGATCTGGTCAGTTTGGAAGTACGCCGTCTTCTGATTCATTCGGTGGGACTCGCCGCATTGGGAACGGTTGCCGACGTTGTTCCACTTCAGGATGAAAACAGAAATATTGTCCGATTTGCGTTGGGCAACAGTCTTTTAAATGATCCCCCGATGGGCCTGCGTTATTTAGCGGAATTGGCGGGAGTTGGAAATGGAAAACCGTTTACCAGTGAAGATATCGGTTTTATGATTGCACCTCGTTTGAATGCGTGTGGTCGAGAAGTTTTGCATGCGACTTCAGAAAAGGACAATGACGACGAAGAAAACTGGAAGGTGGCCAAAGCACTGCTCCAGATTCCCAATCGATTGGCGGTAACCGGTCAGATGGGATTGGGCCGATTGGGCGTGGAATTATTGATAACGGAGCAGCAGTCTCGGGCACGGGAACTGGCTCCCTTCATAAATAATCTGAATGATACCCGGCAGAAGATTGAGCGCAAGATTATGCAGGAGGCACTTCGTCAGATAGAGCTGGACTATAAAGATGATCCGGCCTTTGTTTTGGCGAGTCGGGACTGGCATCCGGGCGTTTTGGGGATCGTAGCGGGACGTTTAACGGAACTCTATTTTCGGCCGGTAGTAATGATCGCATTAAAGAATTGCGATCCGGGAACAGGTTCCGGGCGCAACGTTTCCGGATCGAGTTTTAATCTTTATCAGGCATTTGAGAGTTGTTCGGAATATCTGGAGCGATTTGGAGGGCATGCGGCGGCGGCCGGTTTAGGTATTAAAGAGACCAATATAGCGGCGTTTCGTGCCGCGTTTTGTGATTATGTTGCGGAGCACCTATCGGAAGCGGATAAAATTCCCAAGGTTTATATTGACGCGGAATTACCTCTGTCCGTTGTTACGAATCAGAATGTATTTGCTATTGACGATATGGCCCCCTTCGGATGTGAAAATCAGCGTCCGATTTTTGTTGCCTATCATGTTGCCATGACGGAGCCCGCGAAACGCATTGGTAAAAAAACGAAAGTACACATAAACGGGGAAATAAAAGAGATGGTCGGACAGACCTTTTACGCGAAGTTTCGTCAATTTCAGACGGAACGGCGTGCGGTCGCGTTCGGCGCAGGCGATTGGGTCGAGGAAATGAACGAATTGGTTCTGGCCGATTCGAATATCAGGTTTGATATAGCGTTTCAAATGGTTTTCAATGAATATTTAAAGCAGTCGGAGATCCGTTTAATCGATTGGCGGGTAGCCGAAGAAAATCAAGGGAGTAACTAAATGGCAGAAAAGAAGTACGATATTGGTTTGATGGGTCTGGCGGTTATGGGCCAGAATCTGGTCCTGAATATGGTGGATCATGGTTTTGATGTTGCGGTTTTTAATCGGACGACGAGTAAAGTTGACGATTTCCTAGCTACGGAAGAGTCTAAATCGAAGGGGGATCATCTAACGGGAGCCCATTCACTGGCCGAATTGGTCTCGAAACTAAAGAGTCCGCGCACTATTATGCTGATGATTCAGTCGAAGGATGCTGTTCCGGCCCCGGAAATAGCGCTCTATCCCAATAATGCGGCGGTTGATGCCGTTATTGCCGAACTACTGCCTCTGCTCGATAAAGGAGATATTATTATTGACGGTGGTAATACCCAGTTTAAGGATACAGAACGCCGAACGAAATATCTTCAGCAGCATGGTATTCGTTTTATAGGAACCGGAGTTTCCGGGGGCGAGGAAGGAGCGCGTCGAGGTCCGAGTCTGATGCCGGGCGGAGATCCGGAAGCGTGGCCGTTTGTCAAGCCCATCTTCCAGGCTATTTCCGCCAAGGTTGGTCCGAATCAAGATATTCCCTGTGCCGATTGGGTAGGGGAACGGGGAGCCGGTCATTATGTTAAAATGGTCCATAATGGAATTGAATATGGCGATATGCAGTTAATATGTGAAGCGTACTGGCTTCTAAAGCAGGCGCTTGGTTTTACCAATGAAGAACTGTACGATGTTTTTTCGGAATGGAATAAAGGGGAACTGAACAGTTATCTCATAGAGATTACCCGGGACATTTTTACCGTTAAAGATCCGGAAACGAAGAAATATCTGGTCGATCTGATTCTGGATACCGCAGGGGCCAAGGGGACCGGAAAATGGATGAGCCAGCTCGCCCTTGATTTGGGGGCGCCGAGTACCCTTGTTACGGAAGCGGTCTATGCCCGATGTATTTCAGCCATGAAAGAACAACGGGAACGTGCCAGTAAAATTCTAGTCGGTCCCCATGGTACCTATCAGGGTAACAGAGAAGAGTTTGTAAATCAGGTACGGGAGGCGCTTTATGCGTCGAAAATCTGTAGCTACGCACAAGGTTATGTCCAGATGCGCGCAGCGGCAAACGAATACGGTTGGAAACTGAATTATGGGCCGATAGCCATGTTATGGCGCGGGGGTTGTATTATTCGTGCGGTCTTCCTGGAACGAATTAAGGACGCGTTCGATGAAAATCCCGATCTGGAAAATCTGTTGTTAGCCCCCTATTTTAAAAATGCGGTGGAAAATGCGCAGGTTTCCTGGCGCAATGTCGTTAAAACGGCTATTGAACTTGGAATTCCGGCACCGGGTATGATGACAGCCCTTTCCTATTTCGATTCCTATCGTTCGGCCTGCCTTCCGGCCAATTTGCTCCAGGCACAGCGCGACTATTTCGGGGCCCATACCTATAAAAGAACCGATAAACCGGGTGAAGGTCCCTTCCATACCGACTGGATTAACGAACGTATCATTAAATAATATCTTCTCCAAAAAGTGACCGGTATTGTAATGTATCCTCCGGCAGGACACCTGTCGGGCGGATACCATTAGTTCTCGTGTTATGGATAATCGGTACCTTCTTCGCGGACGAGATTACTATACTGTATGACGTTATAAATTCGGCATTTTTTGGGAGCGTGGACGTCTCGTCCGCATCTTCTAAAACAGGTGTCTCGCCTGTTGTGAAAAATAGACTTTTATAACGACCTTGAGTATATTACAAATCTTCCAAACGTTCTGTCTTGGTTATGAATACTTTAATTTAATTGCTCGTTCAGGAGAACAAAACAGACCGAACAAAACAGGTCGGGGACGCCTGTTTAAAAAAAAGAGATTTATAGCGGCCTTGGGTATAACCAGTACATTCAACGTTTTCCTGAAAATGGAATTTTGTTGAAGACTGTAATCAATTATTAAAGGATTGGTAACCAGTAC
>CAYUAP010000015.1:10733-31289 GCA_964442735.1 uncultured Planctomycetaceae bacterium
TTCACTGTTTTCCTGTAAATGGAATTTTGTTGAAGACTGTAATCAATTATTAAAGAGTTGGTAACCAGTACATTCACTGTTTTCCTGTAAATGGAATTTTGTTGAAGACTGTAATCAATTATTAAAGGATTGGTAACCAGTACGTTCACCGTTTTCCTGTAAATGGAATTTTGTTGAAGACTGTAATCAATTATTAAAGGATTGGTAACCAGTACGTTCACCGTTTTCCTGTAAATGGAATTTTGTTGAAGACTGTAATCAATTATTAAAGAGTTGGTAACCAGTACATTCAACGTTTTCTTGAAAATGGAGTTTTGTTGAAGACTGTAATCAATTATTAAAGGATTGGTAACCAGAACGTTCAACGTTTTCCTGTAAATGGAATTTTGTTGAAGACTGTAATCAATTATTAAAGAGTTGGTAACCAGTACATTCAACGTTTTCTTGAAAATGGAGTTTTGTTGAAGACTGTAATAATTGTTGAAGACTTTAATAAATTATATCTGGCAACATTTTGGGAAGGCCGTGATTCCAGTTATGCCTTTATCCACGGCCTGACGTTGGTGAATGTTTTGAAGGATCCCATTTTTTATCGAGATAAAAGAAGTTCTGCCAGATGTATAATTTCGATATCTTTAATTGTGGGATCGAGCCGCATAATACCGCCGAAATGCATGGCACAACTCAAGTCGGTGGTTACCAGGATGTTCGCCCCTGTTTTTTTGATGTTTTCGACTTTTTTCCGGCCCATAGCCAAGGAAGTTCCGGCCATTTTAACACTAAAGGTACCACCGAATCCACAGCATTCTTCTACAGAAGGAATAGGAACATATTCCAGTTCCTTGACATTATTTAATAGAGTCAGGGCACAATCGGCGATTCCCAATTCTCTACGACCGTGACAGCCGATATGGAGTGCAACCTTGCTTGGAAAACGAGCGTTAAAATCGGTATGATTCAAAACACGAACCAGAAATTCGGAGAATTCGAAGACCCGTTTTCCGACCTTGGCGGCCGGCGAATCCGGGAGAGCCTCCTGAAAAAAGACACGAGCCATAGCCGCACAGGCGGAAGAAGGCGTTACTATCCATTGATAGGAATTAAAAACACGTTCAAATTCGCACATGATTTTCCGGGCATCATTCCAATATCCGGAATTAAAAGCGGGCTGACCGCAACATGTCTGCTCTTCCGGAAAAACAAGGGGAATATTTAAACTCTCCAAAATTTTTACCATGGCAATTCCTGCCGAAGGAAAAAATTGATCCATAAAACATGGAATAAACAATGCTACCTTTTCTCCAGCTTTATATTCTGGATATTGCCACTGCGGAACTTCTTTTTCTAACGCGGTAATCATCGAAATATCTCTTTTTTGCTCTTTTTGTTATTTGGAATTTTGATCGAAACCGGTTTTCATGACGTTTTACATCAACCGATTACCGATCATTATACCGGATTCTCTTCTTTAAGAAAAGAGAGACAGGTCAATCTCCAGGGCAAAAATACGATTTTTTCTCCCATGACTCGAATTCATATCTTCTTCCGGAATGAAAAGATCGTGAATATAATTTTCTGTATCGGTGGTTGTCTTTTCTTCGATAACCTCTTCCAATGCTGTATTCCAGATATTGCAGTCAATGGGAATCGAGGACGGTACCATTGACGCCTCCACAGAATCTTCCTTCGATTTATCGACGCATTCCTTTAAATAATTCGTCCAGATTAGAGGCATGACAAGCGCCCATTTTCGTTCTCCCACTTCTTTTTCCACGACAACCATCGTGTCTTCCTGAATGGGGTCCGAACAGTCCGAATCACTTGTAAATTCGACCTTGCGGTCTTCGGCGCTTGTTTGATACAGGCCGTAAATACAAATTTCACGAATATTATAGGCCTGCACCGTAACCCGGGCCTTCATGTTGTTCATAACAAGACTTCCAATGGAAACATCATAGGTGGTATCCACGGTATCCGAACCAATAACGAGCAGCTGATCCAGCATTTCCAACGGCTCTATATATAAATTCGAATAAAGTCGAATCTGATATTGGAACGAACTTGTAGCACGAATTCCCGACATAATCGTATTGCCAACAGACAATTGGATGGAGGTATCCGATTCCTGCGGCTTGAGCTGAACCGTATTATTATCACCACCATTGGCAAACGCTAAATCGACAGATTCAAAATTAGTTATCTGTAGATGATGACCACCACCATAGACATCAATCAAATTTTCTTCAAGATTGGCCGTATCATCCTGCTTGGAATCGCGAATAACAGCGGTATCGTTTCCGCCATGGGCGTTAAAAGATATTTCAGTAATATCATAGAAGTGCCAGGTTCTCTCAAAACCGCTTTCACCGACATGTGTCGTAAAAGTGCCAGTTCCATTATAATAGACAAGGGCGTCGTTTCCATCCGATCCTACAAAATTAACCTTCTCTTGAAGATTACTTCCGGCAATGGCAATGGTTGAGAAACCGTCAAAAGAGAGGTCCGTATCCCCGGTGGATAGAGTTTCTCCATATTCCGAACTCGAAACGGAGGCGTCCATACCGGGAATCATGAAATCGATTCTCCCCCCCATTTCCGTTTGAAAATGATAGTTTGCCTGTCCCAACGTCCACTGATTGCCGCCAATGGCAAATAAAAGCTGTTCACCAACCATTTCCACGTTCAGAATTCGTTCCTCCGGCTCCAGATTGGCCCAGAGGGGATCCACTTGAATTACATTATCTGCTTCCAGGGCCAGAACTCTAATTGAGACCCGGGTGAATTCGGTAGAATAACCGATTCCCTTCGATTCAAGACAGACGATATATTTTTTTCCGGCTGTTGCGGACCATTCAATTGACTCTCCTTTTTCCGTTGCCCGAATTGCTGTATTGGCTAAAGACGTTTCGGAATATTTATCTTCGTAAACGGTTAAAGTAAAACCAGCGGGAATTCCGGATTCCACGGCGAAGGAAACCAGTCCGGACGAAACCGGTGTTACGGCATACAGGTAACGTTTGAAGCCGTAATCCGTCTGGAAATTTCGCTGTGTGGTATCCGTCCAGGTGGAACCAGCGCCCCAGGAGTTATCGTCAATAACAAAATGGGGAGTATCATCGTCTATCAGAGTGGCCGTTACCTTGTTATTTTTGAGAACCAGACCATTTAAATTGGAAATATCGATATTGAAATAGAGGTCGTTTGCCGGAGTGTAAATGGAGGCGTTCCCGCCAAGTTGAGCCGTATAATTACCGATATAGGGAATGGTAAAAGTCTGTTTGAGTTCCTCCCCGGGATTAAACGTAATCGTTCCCCCGATATAGGGAAAATTGTCTTCACCACCTATTGCGGTACCATCACTCGTTGCGTAATTAAAACTGACAGTTGTTCGAGGGGCCTTGGCCAAAACCGCCGTATAGACAATTTCACTACTACCGTCTCCTTCGAAAACAGAATGACTCTCTATGGTCAATTCTATGGGGGCAGGATTCACTTTAATCGTGACATGAACCTCCGAACTCCAGAAGTTACCATCAGAAACCGTTATATAAATGGTTCGCGGTGACAAGGTACATTCATCCAAGGTATCATACCAGGTCAATTGACGTAAAAGATCCTGATACTGCGAAACGGTCCCTTTACCGCAAATAATCATGGAATCGGGATCGGTATAAATGATATCGTAATTAAAACCTGTATAATTACCGATATTAAAAAATTCGGCAACACCGTCCATACGGCCTTCGAGTCGGACTTTAGCCTGATAAATATAGGTGGAATCGCTATCGGTAATGGACAGATCTTTAACACAGAGAGTGGAACCGTCCCCTTCAGTCCAGGTAAAGGCGGCGTTATGTTCCAAGGCTTCTCCCCCGCCCGCGTCAACAAGAGGAGCAGCAGTACCAACTTCCTCCACGAGAAAATCGACTTTAACGTTACTGCCGTTAATCGTTGCCGTTTTCGTTATGGAAGAAGTGGCAAAACCATTCGTCCCTCCCGTTACGGTAATACTATAGGTTCCATTTTTAAGATATATTTGATAGCCACCTGCCGTCCAGGAATTAATGGTAATCTCGTTGCCTTCGCCATTCAACTGCTTTATTGTAATCGTAGCGTTTCCGACACCTTCGCCCGCCTCGTAATATTTCGACGAATTATTACCTGATATGTTCCGATATAAAACACCCAAAAGCCAGGCTCCGTCACTTGAGGACGTTTGTCCGTAATCACACGTTGTATACCAGCCGGAGAAACTGTCTGTCTGCATGGAAATACCGACTTCTGTAAAAGAAGAATTCATAATGGTATTTCGATGGTTCGGCTCCTCGTTTCCCCAATCAATTGCAAATGAAGAATGGACGAAAGACGCAATAGAAAAATAGGGACTCGCGGACGCCTTCGTTACATTCTCGCCCACAGAGGAATAACTATCTCCCGCGTCTTCTTGTAAATTATCGTTGTGACTGACCGTACCATCGTTTTTCATGGTTGACGTCCAACTGGAAGCCGTCGATTGAAGTATTTCGCTAAACGCGACCGGGTCCGTCGCCTGTAATGCCGACCATTCGGATAAAAACTGTTGAAGATTTTCGGGAACGGAGAATTTAGGATCCCAAGTATAACAGGCATCGCGTACTTGACTGTCATAGGTAGAAAAATAGTCACTACTCCAGAATCCGTTTTTATCCTTCGGTGATTGTTCCGGGTCAGCTTTTTCTATGATGCGGTCAAATGTTACCTGTGGATCCTGACGCATCTGGTTTACCCATTCCAGAAGTTCCTGTTCCTGTCCCGAGATTCCATTACCAATGGAACTGTCAAACGTCTGATACCAGGCCCCATTCTCCAGAACTGCCGCTAACATTTCACGTGATTCCAACAACTCCAGACGAAGGATACGTTCCGATCTATTGCTCTTCCCATATTTCTTCATCATTCCATCCTCCGATAACAATTAATCCTGATAATAAAAAACAAAATTCCATTAATATTATATGGGTTTTATAGAAAAAAGTTTCAAGAAAAATCTGTTTTTACTCCATTTTGTCATTTTTGTTGGGAGAGTTTTCCTTTCAAGGGAAATATATCAAACCATAATAGCCAGACAAGACCGAATATCCAGGATCTGTCAGATATTGTTCGTATGTTTATACCAAATGGGATCACGTGATACCTGTTTGGATGGATGTAGATAATATAGACAACATAAACAATAATGACAATATTGGTGATATTAGTGATATTGGTAATATTAGTGATATATAGAATGTAAATAATATAGGTAATATTGTAAACATAGAGGATATAGATGTTATAGAAAATGCGTACAAGACATTGGTTCTTCCCGGAAAGAGAATATTATAACGTTTTACTGTATATTTTATTTAGGTATATTTTATTATAATCATTCGCGAACGATTTTGGAACCACGGATATCACGGATAAACACAGATAGTCTACCGTAAAATATAATATTTTACAATAACAAACTGAACATTTTATCTATTATAATAAATAAATTTATCATAAAAAAAGTTTGTTTGCCAAAAAACTATCCGTGAAAATCAGTGTTATCCATTGTTTCACTTTATATCCGTGAACGGTTACATTTTATTTAGGTAATACAACTCTTCCGGGAAAGGTCTCAATTCAAATATAATCCAATTATTTTAAGGTGACGTTTAGGTCCGCCGCTTGACCCTTCGGAATATTAATCGTGAAAATCAAGATAGAGATCCCTCTATTTTCCGCATCGTATTTTTTATCCGATTTTGCGGGAAGGAATTTAATGTCAATCGGAAGTTTCGATTCCGCCTGAACGGTTAGTGATAACTTTTTATCAGGTTCTTGAACTCCCTTTTTTCGATTATAGGGTAGATCCGTCGCCTGATATCCCAATATGACACTGTTTTTTTCAATTTTTAAGGCCTTGGCAGGTGTCATCATTCGCCATTCCACAACAGCGTCTTTATTCTTTAACGCGATAATATGGTCTTTTATCAATAACGAGCCCTTCGGTGTTAATATTGCCTGACGTGTAACTGCGTCTAGTTCTCCGGCGTAAATCGACGATAAATCGATTTCCGATTCAGAATTTTCTCCGACTGCACCGATATGTGTCTTCGTAAATTTACTCAAGCCGGACACTAATTGGAATTTACCGTTGACCGTTAAGGTATTATGACCGTAATTATTGTATCGGAACAGTTTCCATCGGTCGGCATCCTGATTGTTTGACCAGAGATTCATTCCCATCTGCTCGATTTTATTATAATTTTCCGGACCTAGTTCGACGGCCCAACGAACACCATGATTTTCATAGATGAAACTTCCCGCGTCCATGTGTCCGTGTGCAGAACGAGGGGTTCCCGCCTTTATTCCCAAATAGGCCGCATTTTTATCCCAGGCGGTCCGTGCTAAAAAGACAGGGCAGAGGCCATTACCGATTCCAACAAATCCAAGTGATTGCGGTGCCAATATTTTTTTCGTAATGTCTTTTTGGGGAGATAAAGGACAATATAAAACAGCCATAGGGGCCAATCGGTCGGAGACCAGATTGTGAAAGGAACGGACGTCCGGAATTTTTTCGCCCTTTTGTGTGGCCATTGCTTCTTGAAGAAGAACATGTTCGTTCCAGAGCAGGCTCGGATCGTTTTGTTTTTTAGCATACCAGAATGCCGACGCTTCAAACATTTTCGCGTAACCGCTGTCCGGATAATTATAGGAATAACCGGTAGAACCGAATACATTTTCGTAGTAATGAATACTCTTTAAAAAACCTGGAGCATCCGAACGTCCGAAGTCTGTGGACAATGCGGTTTCTAACGCAGCAAGCAACATGATATTGAATCCGGTTCCATAACCCCAATAGCCGGGACCTTCGGTATAATTACCGTCTGGTTCATAGGAGGCCATACTCCAGGTTACGCCATTAACAGACCTCCAGACGGTTTTACGGGCTAGTTCCGGTTCATTTTCCGCAATGGCCAGAACACCGTAGAGCATACCTGCATGACACACCTGATTCCAGTTTGCGTCGTTACGTATCCAGCCCATACCACGTCCATAGGAGGGGGTAATTCCCTTTTCCAGGATAGCCGTTCGAATCTTTTTTAAACTGTCTGCGGGAAGAACGTTGAAGAAGGAGTCGTAACCAATGGCCATGGCCATCGTCATTTCCGCAACGTCCAGAAAATGGGACGGGTTCCAATTGGAAAAGTCGGCAATGGCCAGCATTTCTTTTTCTGCCCGATCCGCATATTTTTTGTCTCCCTCCAAATTATAGAGAAAACTCCAGGCGAAAATTCGTTGAAGAGCTTTACGTGAAATGGATAATAGACGTCTTCCCTCCATTTCCCGTTTTAAGACGGGAAATGACATTTCACGTTCATGAAATTCCTTGAGATTCTTGACATATTCCTTACAAATGGGATTCTGCTCCATCTTGAGTCGAACATTCTCCATTTGCGTTGCAGTCATTAAAAGTCGAGGATGCGACTTGATTTTATCCATGGCCTCGTTTATGCGTTCCTGGGATATTTCTTCGAAATCCTTGTGTGCAAAACGTGGCTCGTTAGACTTCTTCGTCTGACCAAAACAGATGGTCGACAATATAAAAATGGAAATAATCAGTAGAGATCGTTTCATCTTGTCTCCTGTTTTTTATTCACTAAATGTATTGGGAATCCACCAGCGTCCTTTATAAATACGGGCCTTTTGAATATTCCCGGCAATACTGAAATTTTTATTTAAATAGAATATGGAGGGGGACCACCATTGTTCGCGCGGCTGAAGTACCAGAAGGACTCCTTCCAGAGATAGGGAAATACTTTTGATTCCGCGTATTGGGGCTAGCCAGAATATTTTCTTCTGTTCCGGTTCGAAAATACCAATTGCCGAACTAACCGTGACAAACAGGTAGTCGGTTCCGGGAATCGGATAGAGATCATGACCGCCGTTACGTCCCTCGGACAATAAAATGGATTCGATTTTTTTGAGTGAAGGATTCTCCTTCGTTCCTTCATAACGATATCCGGCTAGTTCTTTACCGCCGAGTGCCCATAGAATATCCCGTTTTTTATCCCAAACGAGACCATGTGCGTCTTCAAATTTTACTTTTATATTTTTAACCGATTCGGGTCCGTTAAACGAGTCGGGAACAACAAAAATAGTCAAGGCATTTCCGGTACTTGATGCGGTAACGATATTTCCATCCGGAAGAAGAGCAGCAGAATGGGTATTTCCACCGGGATACGCATAAAAGAGAACTTTTTTATCCTTTAGACGTATCAGGGCAACCCCTCCACCGGACGCCACTGTTAAAAGATGGGAAACACCGTGAACCGGCTTGCATTCACTGACGTGGCCAAACCAGGTAACATGCTCTTTTTTAACTTCCGGGGCTTGTGCCGCTGACCATTCCCAAACAAGAGATTCAGGTCGATTCCAGTCGGAATTCGCCTTGAAAATCCGGATTTTGGCCGTATACTGTTCCGCAATAACGATATCGGAAGAAAAAGGGCCTTGAGGAACTTCCGCCGATTCGATTGCCCGTTGTAGTCGAGTGGCCAGATCGGAGACTGATTCCTTTTGAACCTCCTCCGATTTTACTTCCGGGAAGGAAATAATAACCACTAATAATACAAAAAAGAGGAATATTTTTTTCATCAATTAACTCCTGTTGGAATGTTTTAGGAGGTCTGTTTTGACCTGATATTGGACCTGATATTGGATTGGGTTTTTAGTAACCATTCACGAACGATTTTGGAACCACGGATATCACGGATAAACACAGATAGTCTGTCGTAAAATACAATTTTTTACAATAACTACTAAACATTTTTCTATTATAATAAATAATTTTATCATAAAAAAGTTTGTTTGCCAAAAAACTATCCGTGAAAATCAGTGTTATCCATGGTTTCACATTATAACCGTAGTTTCACATTATAACCGTAGTTTCACTTTATAACCGTGGTTTCACTTTATAACCGTGAACGGTTACGATTTTTATTCCGATTCACCTGAATTTATCACTTCAGGAGCGATATCGGTTCAAATTTCTGGCCGGGAGGCCGGAGTCGGTAAAGAAACAGGGAGCATTTGAACATAATGTCTTCGTGCATGGTAGAGAATGGAATATTTAGGGCCGGGAAGCAGATTGGATTCACCTTCTATTGAGTCACCCGTGGCCGCCCAGTCTTCCGCTTGTTCCGTCAAAAAATTGAGGTGACATTCGACTTTTTTACGATAGAATTCCAATTCCTCCCGGGTTAAATGATCGGGAATATTAATATCACCACTAACCACACAGCGCAGTCTGGACCCATAACGCGGAACAGCGAATCGATCCCAACTGTTAAACCGCCAGGGTCGATCATATCCAACGCCCAATAGAACGAGGGGCATTTGCAGTTTCGAGGCCAGATAGACGCACCCGGGAGCCAGAACGCGTCGTGGACCGCGCGGACCGTCCGGAGTTATCGTTAAATGAACACTTTTTCCCTTTTCGCTCATTTCTCGTATCGCTTGAAAACCGCCTCGATTTGTTGACCCACGTACAACGTCAAAACCAAAATGATACGCTATTTCTTCGACGATATCTGCATCTTTATGCTTGCTCAAAAGCATAGCGATACCACAATTTCTCCGAAAATGAATCAGAAATTGGATATATTCGTGCCAGAAAATATAAATTCGTCTTTTACCATCACCAGGATAGGCCGGATCGATTATGGGGTCGATATAGGCGACTTTATAGTCCAACGAGTTGGCCCATTGGGGATAGAAACACTTAAAAAGACCACCTGCCGTCTTTAATAAAAGATGGACGGCAGTCTTTTGACAGGGAACCGTCAAAATCGACACCCGTTTATTCTATTGTATATTCCGAAGAAAGTTTCATGAAATCATTGACCTGATTTTCGGTCAGAACTCCGCGTTTTTCTATTTCAATTGTGGCTTCCTGGTTTGTGGCCTTTTCTCGTGCGGAGACGGAAACACGACCATTACGGTCGAAGGAATAGGTAACTTCAACGGGAGTTCCCTTCGGAAGATTGGCAGGCAGATTGGTAATACGGCATTTTCCCAGGAAGGAGCAGGACATGGGGTCCGGCGCATCTCCTTCCAGAACCTGAACACTAATTCGTTGCTGATTTTCTTTATTGGTCTGGAACATTTGAGAGATAGAGAACGGTAAAGTCGTATTACGTGGGATCATAATATGGTTTTTGGCCGTTGAATCTTTTTCACTGACCACAATTCCCAATCCGTGTGAATTAACGTCTTCCTGATCGATATGGATCAGTAATTTTTTAACACGATCAGTCAATCGACTATCCTGATTATATCGTGCTTCCAGAATGGCCGCATGGATAGCCGCACCGCGGGCAACGGCGGTATACGGATCGAGTGCCGGATTAATATAGGGTGGTTTACCGGAGATTCGTTCCACCATCTTTCGTACCTGGGGCATCATGGTCGAACCACCAATTAAGACGAAGGCATCGAGTTGATCGAACGTTAAACCAGCCTGTTTCATAACGAATTCCGTAGTATCGGAGGTTCGCTGGAGCAGATCTGCCGTTAAATTTTCGAATAAATCACGGGACATTGGAACATGAAGGCTCTTGCCGCCGAAACGACAAGGAATAACAACATTTTCTTTTTCCGTTAATTCTATTTTCGCGATATCACAATCGTTACGCAGAATTTGAAGAGCCTTAACCGAGGTTCGTGGATCGGTACCATGGCGTTGTTTGAATTGTTCGCAAACATAGTCGGCCAATCGGTCGTTCCAATCGACACCTCCCAATTTAACGTCACCGTCTGTCGATTTGACTTTAAAATGGGTTCCATCATATTCAACAACGGTCGAATCGAAGGTACCACCGCCAAGGTCATAGATCAAGACACGACGAGTTCCCCCCTGTTCCGTCTGATAGCCCAATTCACCACGATGCCAGGCATAGGTTAAAACGGCCGCAGTCGGTTCGTTTATTACACTAATAACATTTAGTCCCGCAATTTTACCGGCGTCCGCAGTTGCCTGACGTCTGGTGTCATTAAAATAATAGGGAACGGTAATAACCGCGTTTCCGATCGGACCAATATGCCGTTCCGCATCCTGCTTTAATTTGCGCAAAATGAGAGAAGAAACAAACTCCGGTGTAATTTCATGGCCGTCAAAAGTTCGTTTAAATCCTGTAACTCCCATCTGACGTTTAATTCGTTCAATAACATTTTCCGGATCTTCCATGGCGGCGCGACTTCTGTTCGGACCGATAATAACATGGTTACTATCCGCCAATAGAATTAAACTTGCCGTCTCTACATTATCATCTTCGTTTGGTATCGGAGTCGGTTCTCCTTCATCATTTACGATAGCCAATGACGAATAGGTTGTTCCCAAATCTATACCAACTGTTGCTCCCTTTAGAAATTCCATAAATTACCTCTAATTAATTGTATACCAAAACCGAATTTCAGCTTTTTATCAAACTACATTCATTTTTACCATATTATCGAACAGAGATCAAGTCAAGACCTTAAACCAAATGGAACTTTTTCCAAAAAATATTTTTTTTATGATAAAAATCAATCCATTCATCATAAAGCCAAGAGATAAATTCAGACAATAGAGGGCAAAAACATTAAAACTTGACAATCATTTTATCTTTTGCTAAAATGTAGTATATTGTCAGAAAAATTTTCCTACGGGGCAGGAAACTGGAATTTCTGGAAAATGTATTCCAGGAAGTGACGCCACGTCTGGATAGACTTTAAAACAGATATTTTAATCATATTCCCTAAAGGACAACAGAAAATGAAACATTTTTTCTTGATATTGTTTTTGTTATTATCTTTTGCTTCGGGCCTTGTAATGGCTGCGGCGGAGGCTCCTTCCGGACTGATGACCGATCTTTTGGAACGAACGGACCAGGTTTGGCGCGATGGCTTTTTGACGACCGTTGCCCTGTCAGAAATTCCGACCGCAGTTGAACGACTGCAATATCCGGTGATTAGGTCGAAATATCCAACTTTTTCCTGGATTGTCAACGATAGCCGGAACAATGTTCTTCAGACAGCCTGTGAAATTGAAGTAGCCTCAAAACCGGAACTCTTGGAGGGAAAACCGAAACTTGAGCCCGATTATTGGAAAAGTGGTCAAATAAAAGGAGAGCAATCGACCTCCGTTCTCTATTGCGGAAAACCACTTCAGTCGAAAAAGGTCTACTATTGGCACGTTCGAACCTGGAATAACGATCAGGTTTCCCCCTGGTCCGAGATCAAATCTTTTATCATGGCAAGTGAACTTCAGGACTATAATGTCAGTCGATATCCTGTTGTCAAATCACGGGAGTTCCCGGAGAGTAAAAAAGAACTCGATAAAAAAACGACTTTTTATGATTTCGGGAAGGCGTCTTTTGCCCAAATAAAGATCGATATTATAGCCCAAGGGGAAAACCGCCGTGCCTTTGTCCGATTGGGAGAACGCGTTAAAGATGGAAAAATTGATCGTAATCCGGCAGGTTCGACCCGTTATGCGGAATATGAACTGATGCTTCGTCCGGGCGTGGAAACATGGTTTATTAAAACGCGTATTGATAAACGCAATTCGTCCGGGGCCGCCGTACTGGTTGATGATTATATTGGGGAAGTCATGCCGTTCCGTTATGCGGAGATTGAAGTTTCCCATTCCGATGTAGCTGTTACTGCCGTTGAACGTGAAACAGCCGCATATGTCTTTAATGATCGAGCCTCCTTCTTCGATTGCGATAACGAGGTACTCAATCAAGTTTGGGATCTCTGTCATTATTCCATTAAAGCAACCAGTTTTTTGGGAGTCTTTATCGACGGTGATCGGGAACGTATTCCCTATGAAGGAGACGCCCTTTTAAATCAATTGAGTCATTATTCGGTTGATCGGGAATATTCGTTGTCCCGATACAGTCAGAATTATATGATATTTCGACCGACCTGGCCAACAGAATGGATATTACAATCGGTCCAAATGGCATGGTACGATTATCTTTATACGGGTGATTCACGGAATATCAAGAAATTCTATAATGAATTTCGGGCGAAGTCACTTCTGGCCTTGGCAGATGATAATGGATTGATTAGTACCCTTAAAGGGAAAATGACACGGAAGGTACTCGACTCAATTCATTTTAGCGGAAAAGAAATTAGAGATATTGTCGATTGGCCGCACAAGGGTCTGGCCGGAAATGAAAATGCGGAGTCTGGAGAAACGGATGGCTTTGTCTTCTGCGATTATAATGCCGTTGTCAATGCCTATCATTATTTTGCGTTGCGATCAATGACAGAATTTGCGAAAATTCTGGATCAAAAAGAAGATATTCAGATCTTTAGTAATCAAACGGAAAAAATGAAGAAGAGTTTTCAGAAGGTTTTCTTCGACGCGAAGCGCGGTATTTATAAAGACGGAGACACTACGGACCATACTTCTCTGCACAGTAATATGTTTGCCCTGGCTTTTGGTTTAGTACCGCCGGAACATGTCAAAACGGTTACCGCTTTCGTTCAGTCTCGTGGTATGAAATGCAGTGTCTATGGAGCACAGTTCCTTTTAGACGCCCTTTATGAAGGTGATAACGGCGAGGAAGCCTTTAAAAGAATGACAGCGGAAGATAAACGCGGCTGGTTCAATATGCTCAAGTCCGGATCGACGATCTCCATGGAAGCCTGGGACGATCAATACAAGCCAAATCAGGATTGGAATCATGCCTGGGGCGCGGCGCCCGCCAATATCATTCCACGAAAATTGGTTGGTGTGGAACCCTTGGAACCTGCCTTTAAGAAAATCCGTATCAAACCCCAGATCGCCGATCTGAAAACCGTTCGTGCCACGGTCCCTACCATTCGTGGACCCGTCCATATCAATATCGATAAAAAACCAAACGCCATTTATTTAATGACTATACAAATTCCGGCCAATATAACAACCGAACTCTATCTTCCCTTCTCTAGCGAAAAAGATACGATAACCGTCAACGGTAAAAAAGCTTCCGAAAATAAAATTGAATTTGAGCGGAATGGAAAATACTGGAAATGTTCCAATTTTGGGTCCGGACAGTGGTCGATACAGATTAATTAATATGTAATTTAATATACGGTGGATCGTTATAAAATTGGCATTTCCCGGGAGCACGGACGTTTCGTCCGAATCTCCGAATCTCCGAATCTCCGAATTTCCGAATCTCCGCATCTTCACATTTCCGAATTTCCGCATCTCCATATTTCCGCATCTCCGCAAAACAGGTGTCTCGCCTGTTTTGAAAAAAATTTTATAACGGCCTTAATATGTGATTATGTAATTCAATATGTGATTATGTAATTTGATATGTTGTTCAACTATCCGAAGGACGCTCCTTTCAGATTGATTTAATAGAAGATTATTACTTGAATTTTGAGGAAAATATTTTGGAAAAGTCTCCTGATTCCTTCAAGAACTTCCAGCAGGACCTGCCGTTCCTTCTTCAAATAGACCAAAGGTATAAATACAGATTTATCTTTATTGGAGTGGATTTCAGTTTTTAAAAACCGCTTGACTTTCATAATAGGGCAGAATATAATATCATGATACAGGTCACAGGTTATAGAGCAATAATATGGGATTACATATGCTTTATAATTGACTTAAAAATCACAGGAGGTATCATTCCTTCTGTACGTTAGAAATTTAATAGACCTTTATCGTCCCCATTCACTCAAATTTTGGAAGGTATCATCATGCAAAAGAAAATATCGCGTCGCGCATTCACCGCTACAGGAATGGCAGTTGCCATGGAAACGACATCGGTTTTTGCCATGCCCGCCGTACAGGATTCCAAGTCGGTTGGTCGTATTATTGGGGCCAACGATAAAATTCGCTGTGGTTTTGTCGGATTGGGGATTCGGGGAACCCAACTGATGGAGTCCTTAAAGACGATAGAGAAGACGGAAATAGTCGGCTTCTCCGATGCTGATACCGTTACCATGGATAAAGCCGCCGAAAAGTTCAATTCAAAAGGAATTAAAGAAAAAGATTTTCGAAAACTACTGGATTCGCCAGCAAAAATAGACGCCATGATAATTGCCACTCCGGACCATTGGCATGCCTTTCAAATGATCGAATCGTGTAAAGCGCGCAAGGATGTCTATATTGAAAAACCGTTATCCAATACGGTTACGGAAGGACGTATGATGATTGATGCCGCCCTCCGTTATAATCGGGTTGTCCAGGTTGGTTTTCAATTGCGGAGTGCACCACTTTTTCTGAAGATTGCGAAGGAACGTATTCCATGGCGGACTTCCACACTTCAGTGTGCGCGTATCGGATACGCCGATAATATGACTCCCAATGGAATTGGACGTGCTAAAATCGCCGATCCACCATCAACCCTTGATTGGGATCTCTGGATGGGACCGCGCTATATTCCCTATCAGGAAAATGTCGCTCCGATGAAGTTTCGATGGTGGTCCGACATTTGCAATCCCTTCGCCGTTCAAACCGTTCATCTCCTCGATCTTGCACGCTGGCTTCTCGGGGAACGTATGCCGACTGAAATATATGCCATAGGATCCAAGATAGGGCTTTATGATGATCGAACCTGTCCGAACACCTTGGAAGCCTGCTTCCGTTTTCAGAGTAATCGAATGTTGACGATTAGTTGCAGTGAAGCAAGTGGCAATCCACTTCTGGCAACTGATGAAAATTACGAGCCACTTGGTGATATCGAATTTCGCGGAAGTGCGGCCTCTGTCTTTATCAATGAAAAAGGTTATACCATTAAAAAAGAGCGCGTTGGCACGTTTCAAGATCAGAAGACCTGGCGTCGTCCGAATGAAAATTATATTCTTCCCGAAGAAGAGGCCAAAAAGGATGTAACCCAACTTCATTTAATAAATTTTTTGGATTGTATGCGCCAACGGGATAAAACCAATTCCACTGTCGAGGAAGGTTATTATTCAACGCTTTTAAGTCAGTTAATCAATATTGCTCTTCTGACCGGGATGAAACTCGATTGGGAGTATTGGCGCGAACGAATTAAAAATTATCCGCCGGCCAATGAACTTCTTCATTATGAATATCGTGCTCCCTGGAAACTATCCGTTTTGTAATGAAAAGAGATCTATTCTTTTCCGAGTGTAAAACCCTTAATGAACCAGCCATTCGATTCGACGCGTCCCCAATATCCTCCTTCACCAATCAGATTCTGAAACGATTCAAATGGGGGAAGGGTTGATGCGTCAATTTTGAGTGGGGATTCCGGCATGGATCTTGTCGGAGTCAAGGCGCGAATAAAACGAGCCAAAAACGTTTGACTCTCCGAAAATTTACCCTGTCGATATAAATTATAAAGAAGTTCGTATCCATCTTTATAGTAGAGATATCCCTGGATAAATCGACCGGTTGTTTCTGTATCTTTGTCAATAATCCCCATTACTTTATGGAACATCGTACTGTTTTGAATCGACTTGACTTTACCCGCGAGAGTACTTTCAATCGTTTTACAAAGGTATTTGGAATCGGATGCGATAAAAAGATAACCGGATAAAACACAGAATGCCGCCTGGAACGAATCGGATTTCGTGTCCGTAGGACTGCCTGGTTCCGAATTGATCCGTGTACGAAGAGGAGAATTTGACTTTTTATTCTCCTTCTTTTTAGGGGCATAGGTCCAAATTACATCGTCTTTATAGGGGGTTTTCACAAATTCGGGATCCGTATCAAACATACGATGTAAAACGTTCTTAACAATGGAGTCGTTGGGCGTCCCATTATCGGCAGATGGTTTAAGTGGTATGGCAACGAAAAAATTCGCCGATTTATCGGTCAATGGTTTGTCAAAATTCGTGGTTTTAATAATCTGATTGTCCAGATGAGCGATCAAGTCGGAAGCCAAATTGACTTGAGGACCATTTTCATCTTTCTCCAGGGAGACTATAATATCGTTCCAGGCCCCTTCTGTTTCCAAGGCTTCGTCAATAACAGGACCAATGTTATTGAAGAGTTCCATACTATTAATAGAGAGTTGTGACATGGTGGCCGTATCGGTCCCTACCCAGGGCGGTAAACCGAATCCCTTGACATTTTCAAAAGCAAGCATACGGAGAGACAATGTTGGAGCTTCCGGAATATAGACCATAATTCGCCATACAGCATCGAAATTTTCAGACGCCATATCATAAATACCACCCACGCCTTTAATTCCATTAAATCCCTGTTTCGCTAAAATGCTATACGTCGAAACCTTGTTCCGTTCCGTCTCTGATAATTCGGATAATGCCCGAATAGCTTCACCAGCCTCAAGCGGATTGGCATAGAATTTAATATGGGGTCGATCCGACGCGGATCGATCGGAAATACATCGTTTCATTATCATCTGATAGGTGGGCAGATCTAAAATAGAATGTGCAATTTGTCCGTCCAGCCGTTGGAGAATAATTTCCGACAGATATTTTTGATCGGTAATAATCAAAAGACTCGGCAGTTGAACATAATACACAGTACGAGTTTCCGAATAATTCGCCGAAGGCGGAATGACCAGGACAGTAGCTTCCACTGTCTGATTTCCGATAATCAATCGTTCACGACGTGCTTCACCATTCTGGGCGGCCGTGGTCTCCTTAATAATCTTGGTTAGAAAATCGTTGACCATTTCTCTTTTGTCCGCAATATCCATAATCATGGCATAACCGGGCTTTTGGCCGGGATTGGCGATCAGACCGATCCCGACTTCTCCAGACGGCAATGCCAACACATCACGTAATTTAAGACCAAAACGTGTGGTCCAGTCACGTTCTACCTGTGCTTGTAGTGATTGGCGAAATGTATCAAAACCCGGCATGTTAAGAATCTTGCCAAAGGATGTTTTCGGCCATTGATTTTTAAGTGTTTGCACATCGGTAATGGCAAAATAGGCTTGTGTCGTTTCCGGAAAAATCTGTTCCGTTGATATTTGTCCCTTTACCGACCCTGTCAGTAAACAGAACAAGAAAACAAACGAAAATCCCCATTTGAATATTCTATTCATATTTGGTCCCAATCCTTCTATTCTAAAAATCGTTTTGCAAAACAGAAAACTACCGGTCTTCTTCTTTACAAAAACCATTCTTTATTTTAGCATAAAACATTTCTTTTCGGTTTATCGGCAATAAATACATTTATATAAAATTTTTTTAGGAGTGATCCTAAATCACGTCTCAAAAAAGCAGTCGGGTTCCGGTCCTAAATAGTCGCCGTAAACCGCATAGGCCCGAGCACGACTTCCTCCGCACTGCTGACGGAACGTGCAAGATCCACATTTTCCCTTGTAATTATCCGGATTATGAAGCGCTTGAAATACAGGATGCTCCTGATAAACCGTAACAGGGGAATCCTTCGGAAAACGACCACAAAACACCGGTAAAAAACCTGCTGGATATATGTCACCATTATGCGCGACAAACATAATACCACGTCCATCAGTTATTCCCAGGGGTGCCCGCTTGTGGCTCCCCCGACCTACAGGATCCCCTTCCTTTCCTGCCGGCATTGACAACGGATCGCCTCCTTGTTCCAAGACATAACGCCGATAATGTGGCGCCTCTGTCGTTTTTATGAAAAAAGGCATAATTTTTGAATATTTATACAGTTTTTCAAATACAGTTCGATATTGTGCAACTTCGATACGTTTTTCCTCTTTTCCACGTCCTACCGGAATCAGGAAAAAAACGGACCACATCATAATACCTTCCCGGGCCAGCAGTTCCGCTATTTCATCAAGACGATCAACGTTTCGCTGGGTTATGGATGTATTGACCTGGACGGGCAGACGAAATTCCCGGCACCAGGCGAGCATTTTCTTCGTCTGTTCGAAGGACCCGGAGAATCCGCGAAACGCGTCGTGGAGTTCGGCGTCAGGGCCATCCAGACTCAAACCGATTGCCGAAACACCTGCATTTTTAGCGTTGCGGAATGAATCCCGGGTCGCCAGGGGCGTTGCGGAGGGAGTTAGCGCCGTACTAATTCCCAGTTCTGCCGCATGGGCCATGACCGGAAACAGATCCTTCCTTTTAAGGGGGTCTCCTCCAGTAAAACAGACGGTCGGTTTTCGGGGAAATCGATTCACTTCCTCCAGGAGGGCCATGGACTGCTCCGTCGATAGTTCATCGGGGGCAGGCTGCTCCTGGGCACTTGCCCGACAGTGTTTACAGACTAAATCACAGGCTAGCGTTATTTCGTAATAAAACATGAGAGGGTTTCGATTGAAATCCTCTTTTGTATACGGTTCTTGATTCATTTATTATTTTACTTTTGTTTTTACTTTTATTTTTTACTTTTATTTTTTACTTTTATTTTTTACTTTTATTTTTTACTTTTATGATTTTGAATAAAAACTTCAATGGAACGATTCCAGATGGCTTCTCCCTCTTTATCGAAAAAGCAGCCGGGAATTTGTCCTTTTGCCCGATGATAGGCGACACATTCACAACATAATCCGTGGCGATTACAGTTGGCGGTACAGGTACAGCCCTTTTTATTCTCTTCCTGTTTGCATTCCATCTATATCCTCTTTTCTCTATAATAATAGGGTAGAATTAGTACGGTCTGTTAAAAACTATTAATAATTATAAAGGAACATTAACAAACTGTAAACAGGTAATACAAAATTTATGGATAGATGAATATCTTCAACAGCAGATATTAACGGTAGATATTCTATTTTAGAACGTTATAAATCCGGCGTTTCCTGGGAGCGCGAACGTCTCGTCCACATCCTCCCAAGCAGGCCTGTTTTGGAAAACAGACTTTTATAACGACCTTGAGTATAACAGCAGATATTCTACCAACCATTCCGTGAACAGAATACACCCCCATTGAGAATTGATCTTGACTTTTTTTGTAAAAAACGTCATACTACCCAGGTACAGTACAAAAACCGGGTAATTTCTGTCAGACGGATCTGTTGGCGCCGTTCCGTTCTGCAACGATAAAGGAGACTAGAATGAAAAAAAAAGAAATTTCAGACTTTTGGAGAATGGGCAACAGATTATACTTTTTTTTGGGCAGTATAATCTGTTTCACTTTTTTCTGTTTCCTGTCCGGGTGTGAATCGTGTAATGAAAATATGAATAATAAAAGATATTGGGTTCCGAGTCTGATGTCTCCAGGGTATTTGAATCCTCGATCACCTGCCTATATTGATCCGAATCATAAAGAGGGGACTGCCGAAGGAATGGATCCCTATATGGATTGTACGATAGGTCCGCGAAGTTTACAGGCACGCGGTTGGGGATACGATTTGCCACGGGACCGTACGATTCAGGCTAATCAAATCCATGATTCATCGCAAAAAAATAAAACAAAATAAAGGGAGGAACCTTTATTCCGGGTCGAATAAAGGTCAATGAATTAAAGTCAATGAATAAAGGTCAATGAATAAAGGTCAATGAATAAAGGTCAATGAATTAAGGCCAATGAATAAAGGTCAATGAATAAAGGCCGATGAATAAAGGTCAATGAATAAAGGTCAATGAATTAAGGCCGATGAATTAAGGTCAATGAAT
>CAYUAP010000015.1:31389-54310 GCA_964442735.1 uncultured Planctomycetaceae bacterium
AAGGTCAATGAATAAAGGTCAATGAATTAAGGCCGATGAATTAAGGTCAATGAATAAAGGTCAATGAATTAAGGCCAATGAATTAAGGCCGATGAATTAAGGTCAATGAATAAAGGTCAATGAATTAAGGCCGATGAATTAAGGTCAATGAATTAAGGTCAATGAATAAAGGAAGGAACGGAATAGAAGAAGGGACGTAATGTCCCACGGAAGGAACATGAATTCCGACGAAAACAATTGAAGGGAATCGTTTTTTCCTACATGAAAGGCGGCTATTTTCAAAAAGACACAAAAGATCAGTCTTCGAGAGATTTCCAGTTGGTGGTACCGATACAACCGCCATCAATAAAGGCGGCCAGAAAAATTTGAGCGGCGATTTTATCGATACGAGCCTTTCTTTTTTTACGGGTCATTTTAGCATCCCGGAGGAAGGACTCCGCTTCTACACTGGAATAGCGTTCGTCCATATAGGCGACAGGGAGCTTCGTCAGATTGGCTAGCCAGGTTCCGAAGGCAATTGCCTCCCGGGCTTTATCGCTTAATTCACCATTGAAATGCAATGGAAGACCAATGACGAGTCCGCAGATTTTTTCTTCCTGAACAAAATGCAAGAAGAACTCCGCATCTTTTATTTCGTTTTTCCGCGTATAAATTTCATAGGGACTCGCGATAATTCGGTCGGGATCGCAAACCGCAATACCGATCCGAACTGTTCCGAAATCGATTCCTGCCAGGCGTCCTTTTTCTGGTAATGGAGCTGTCTGTTCCATCTTCTATTTAACACCTGTTTTTTGAATCAGCCACGTTTTGGCCTCTTTAAAGGCTTCCGGAATACCATCCGGTTTTTTCCCGCCTGCCTGGGCGAGATCCGGACGACCCCCGCCTCCCCCTTGAATGTGTTTTGAGATCTGTCTGATCCAGTCAACCGCATTCAGGCCTTTTTCGACTAAATCGCGGGAAAAACCGGCTAGCATCGTTACTTTACCTTCCTGAACGTTGGCAAATAATATTGCAACCGGATTTGTTTTACGGCGGATTAGGTCGATTCCTTCTCGAAGAAGATTGAGATCCTGATCTTTCACCATCCAGAGAATCGTCTTGATATCACCAATCATTTCCGCACCTTCAATCAGACTATCGACGGATAAATCACCTTTTCGTGCGACAGTTTCCAATTGTTTACGCAATTTTTTCGTTGTATCCAGAAGAATTTCCAGACGTGGAATAATATCACCCAGCGGAACGCGGAGAATACTTGCGGCCGTATTGGTAATATCGTCCATCTGCTGAATTCGGGCTAGCGCTTCCATTCCGGTAACGGCGGTAATACGACGCGTTCCAGCCGAAACACTTTCTTCGGCCACAATTTTACAGAAACCGATTTGTCCAGTATTTTTAAGATGGGTTCCGCCACATAACTCCTTCGATTGGCCCATTTGAATGACTCGTACATGGTCCGGATATTTTTCACCGAAGAGCATCATGGCCCCGACATTCCGGGCGTCTTCCAATTCCATAACATCACAGGAAACAGGAATATTGTCGAGAATCATTTGATTGACATCCCGTTCGATTAACGCCAGCATCGAACGATCAATTCCTTTATGATTCGTAAAGTCGAAACGAAGAATATCGCAATCGACCTTGGATCCCTGCTGTTCGGCATGGGCTCCCAAATGGGTTCGCAACGCCAGATGCAGAAGATGTGTAGCGCTATGAGCTCGTGAAATACCGAGGCGTCGTGATTCGTTGACCTGGGCTGTTGCCCTATCACCCGTACATATTTCTCCACTCTGAAGTTGACCGTCGTGAACGATAAATTCCCCTTCGTATCGACTGTTGGTTACGTTAAAAATAAATGTTTCACTGGTTATTTCGCCAGTATCACCGACCTGACCTCCCTTTTCACCGTAAAAAGGAGTTCTATCCAAAACAACGGTCACATCGCCTTCACCCGTTCCGACTTTTTCGACTAATTTACCGTCTTTAATCACGGCCAGAACTTTAGTTCCTTCGGTACGAGTCATTGAATAGCCGGTAAATTCGGGAGGATTCTTCGCTTTTTTAATGGTCTCAAGCGGGTCATGTTTGAAGAGAAGATTTTTCTCGGCAGTCCCGGAAATTTCGCCATGATGCTGCATTTCCTTCTGAAACGCGTCCCAATCGAATCCGAGATCTTTTTCTGCGGCTATTACTTCGAATAATTCGGGCGGAAAACCATATGTCTGGTACATTTCAAACGAATCTTCACCACGAACGACAGATCGTTTTTCCTTCTTCATCAGATCGAAGACATGATCGATTCGGTGCAGTCCGGTATCAATGGTCCCCATAAAGTTTTCTTCTTCTGCAGAAATAACTCCTTGAACGCGTTCGATAGTTCCACCCAATTCAGGATAGGGAACGTTCATTAGTTCGGCGACTTTAGGTACAAGGAGATAGAGAAAAGGTTTTTTCATCCCCATTTGAACCCCATCGAGAACAGCACGACGGAGCAGACGTCGAATAACGTATTTTTCTTCCTTGTTGCCCGGATAGACATTTTCGTGAATGGCGAAGGTACAGGCGCGAACATGGTCCGCAATACGACGCAGACGACGACCGTTTTCCTCGCTTAAATCCTGGCCGTTATATTTAACGGAGCAGACATCACCGGCCGCTTCAACGAGTGGACGCAGACTATCGATATGATAGTTTGTTTCGACCCCCTGCATAACGGCACTGATTCGTTCCAGGCCCATGCCGGTATCAATATTTTTACTCGGAAGGGGGCGAAGATTATTCGGCGGATTTCCGACCCGATTGAACTGGGTAAAAACAAGATTCCATATTTCAACCTCGCCCTTGTCCGTTCGATAATAGATCTCGCTACATGGTCCGCAAACACCATCCGGCCCTTTACTGGGAGCTTCCGCAGGCCAGAAATTGTCTTCCTCGTCTAAATACTGAAAACGTTGCATGGAAATTCCAATTTCATCCTGCCACAGTTTCGCCGCTTCCTGATCATCTTTATAAACGGTAACCGATAGAAGTTCCGGGTCAATTCCCATCCATTTTTTGTCCGTTAAAAATTCCCAAGCCCAATGAATGGCTTCCCGTTTGAAATAATCACCGAAACTGAAATTACCGAGCATCTCGAAAAAGGTATGATGAAACGCCGTTCGGCCTACATTGTCGATATCGCCTGTTCGGAGACACTTCTGACAGGTGGTTGCCCGTGTAAAATCCAATTTACATCGCCCTAGAAAATGATCTTTAAATTGATTCATTCCGGCCGGTGTAAACAGAACGGAAGGATCCCAACGAGGTACAAGAACGTCACTCGGACGGCGAACACACCCTTTGGTCTCAAAAAAGGAAAGATATTTTTCCCGAATTTCATTTGTTTTCATGGCTTGCTTCCATTAGTTCACTAATATTATGTTGACGAATAAATCGACAAAAACTTTCTATAGAGTATAACCACTTTTAAAAAAAACGCCACTACCAGTCCCCAAGGTAATTTTATTTCCGTTCCATTTCTTGTTTTTAGTACCTTTTATTTGTATTAAAATATAATAATTGTGTGTTTTATTATTACAGACCGTTGTTCTTCCGAAAAAAGTCCGAAAAAAGTATGCCCATGTCAATTCGATTGGATACAGCCTCTGTTGGGAGGAAACCTCTGTTGGGGGGCATTTGTTGGGGAGAAACCTCTGTTGGGAGGACGTATAATAATCATTTTCACCTGTCCCGTAAAGGTCCGGAACAAACGTCAGGTCTCCGGGATGATGATAAAGATGATGATAAAATTGAAGGTTCAATTGGGAATGGAACTTGTTTTAAAATAACGATAATATTAAAATAACGATAATATTAAAATAACCGGATTAATTAAGATAGTTGGATTAATTAAGATAGAATCACGTTTTAAAGACCACATATTGTATAGAGATAGTTGTTACACAGTAATTGGAGAAATGTAGTCCTTAACCCTATGGTTTTACACGTTTTCAAGATTGGATCCTATTTTAAACCGAAGGCGGCTTTATAGGCATTGGCAATTTCCGGCCGCAGATTTTCGTTGATACCATTTTCGTCGAATGGGACTTCAAGCGCGGCGAGATCGTGTTTAAGTTGAACGGTTTCCTGTTCCGGAGAAATACGGGGCGGACAGGCGCGAGTCATGGGAACCAGCCAGTTATTCAGAGTGTGTCCACCGTCGATTAGGAGATCGACCCCTGTCATATAATTGGATGCGTCGGAGGCTAGAAAAACAATGGGTCCATAGAGATCTTCCGGACGTTCCACATAACCGAGGGGTGTTAATTCGCGAATTCTCTCCCGAACCTTCATCGGAGTGGAAGCGTGCATGGGCGATAGAATATAACTCGGACTAATACAATTGACATTAATATTATACTGTCCCCATTCGGCGGCAAGCATCCTTGTCATTTCTACGACACCTCCTTTACTGGCATTGTAGGAGGCGTTACAGTTACAGATTCGTGCAGACATGGAGGCCGTATTGATGATCTTCCCCCCCTGTTTTTGCCGAATAAAGACATTAGCCTCCGCCTGGGCACAATAGAACATTCCGGAAAGATTGACATCTATTACCTTCTGCCAGTCTTTTATGGAATAATCTTCGTCCGCACCAAGAATACCTATTCCGGCGTTATTGACGCCGATATCAAGTCGTCCGAATCGTTGAACAACATCGGAGACCATTGACTTGACATCTTCCGGTTTGGTAATATCACAGTGAATAAAAAAAGAATCGATATCGTAAAGATCCTTGAGTTCCTGGGCCGTTTTCCTGCCTGTTCTCTCGTCGATATCAACAATAGCAACGTCGGCACCTGCCTGGGCCAGTCCGGTTGCGTAGCCTCGACCGATCCCAACGGACGCCCCTGTAACAAGCGCTTTACGACCCGATAAATTGAACTGTTCAAGTATTCCCATTATATACTCCTTTTTCACCTTTTTAATTCCGGTACAAAACGATAACATTACGTATTCTATCATATTAAAAAGAGAAAAACAACAGGTATTATTTATAACCATTCACGAACGATTTTGGAATCACGGATATCACGGATAAACAGAGATAGACTGTCGTAAAATACAATATTTTACAATCACAAACGAAACATATTTATCTATTATAATAAATAATTTTATCATCAAAAAGTTTGTTAGCCAAAAAACTATCCGTGAAAATCAGTGTTATCCATGGTTTCACTTTATAACCATGGTTTCACTTTATAACCGTGAACGGTTACTCAACAGGGTATCCCGTCAAGACAAGGGTATCCCGTCAAGACAAGGGTATCCTATCAAGACAAGGGTATCCCGTCAAGACAAGGGTATCCCGTCAAGACAAGGATATCCCGTCAAGGCAGTCGGGAACGTTTTAAAGGCGCGATATTTAAGGACGCTTCGAACGTTGGGTATAATCGCCCCAGAGCGGAACGTTAAGGTCAATCCAACATTTAACAGCTTGAATCTCCTCCGGAGTCAGAACAACGTCTTTATGGTTATTGTCCTTTAAAATATTAAAGAGACTGCTTTTTACGGTCCCGAAGGAGTAGGGAACAACCTTGGTGGTAATTCCTCCCCCCCAGAGATAATCGAAATAATGAACATCTCCACTTTTGAGCAGAGATCGGTAGGAACCTGGAATTTTATCGGCGTCCCGAGTTCCTGTCAGATCAATTTGTTTTGCATTTTTCGTCATGGTATCCATTGTGTGACAGGAGATACATTTTTTATCGAGTACGGGCTGAACAACTTTTTCGTACCAGAAAGGTCCGGCGCCCCAGGGAGGCGGAACCGGAATTGCCCCCGGCGTTCTGGAGGCCATGGTTAATTGACCTTTTGGAGTACTCAAGCGGCTTTCATGACATCCGATACAGGAACGCTGTTCCCCTGCCTGTAACTGAATGACCGAACGCATTCTCTGAATTTCATTGAAGTTTTCGTCCAATAGTTCGAAGAAGAGTACTTTACCAGCAGGGGCCAGAAAATCGGCCGAACCGTCTTGCTGTATTTCCACCGTTCCAATAACTCCCTTCGCCACATAACTTCCCCAGCCAAACGCGCCTTGCAGTTTATCCGTGGGTGACGCATACCATTCTTCAAATGGCTCGTGATCCGTTTTAAAGGAACCATCAGTATTATACTCCAGAGAGGAGGGAAGCTCCTGACAGATTCGCAGATATTTGGCACTTCCCGGTTCGACCTGTCCCTCCAACCCGCGATAGACATTTGCTACAGAAAACTGCCCAAGTCCGCGTTTTGCCAGATCCGAATTGATACTCCCCAACAGGATCGGAGGTACCTCCCGTTTCTGGAATGGCTGTGGACAGATGCTATCGATTGCCGAATCAATATAAAGCATTTCTCGATTGCCATAACGATCTATCAGCCAGAGTCCAAACCGGTTATTATAGGCATAGGCCACAAGAAAAACGTCCCGTGTTATTGGAACCGGTTCCCGAAATGTTTCCGATTGAGCCCAAAAACCAGGCCAGGGTACCTCCGGTGTTATCGATTGAATGGCCGAAGGATCATGTGGACCCTTCTTTAAATCCAGGAGCAGAACGGGACCGTTCAAGTCGCCGAAATGGGAAATACCAATCGTACATACTTCACGTGTGTCCGGAACGTCACGACCGTTCGCGTATCCCTGTGGCAGATTGATGGTATTACCGAAAACGAGTTCCGGCATGGTTCCATCAATTCGAATGGTCCAAAGAGTGTGACCGTAGTCAGCGCCCTTGTCGACATATTCCGAACGCGTCCAAACAAGACGACCGTCCTCCTTGACTCCAGGCGCAAATTCCGACAGGTCCGCATTGGACAGTTCATGTATATTCGAACCATCCTTCTCCATACGATGGAGAATAAACGCCTGTGGACGCCAACAGATGAATTTCTTTTTACATCGGGTGGAAATGAAGGCCAGTCCCCCATCGGGCAGTTCCGTAGGCCAGAAGTCGTGGAACGGACCTTCCGCACTAATACGGCGTACTTCTCTCGTCTCTAAATTGTATTCGAAGATCCGGAAATACTCGTTTCGTGCGGAACGAAAGGCGTAATAGATTCGTGTCGCATCGAACGATGGCGATGGATTACGAATAACCCCATTGCCCGCAGAGATTAACGATTCAGAAACGGCCTTTTCCGGAATTAGACGACCCTGCTCGTTTTGTGGTACAGAGAGAAGACAGACACTTCCTCCGGGACTCCATTGGGAGTCAAACAGATCACTATAGTTATGGGAAGGATGAAATGGATTGCGTTTATTGAAGAGTATTTTTGTTAGAGACTGAAAATCGTCATTCGTCAGAAACCAGTCGCGTTTGAATTTGCGCATTTGCAGGAAGAGGGATCGAATCTGCCCCTCGTCCTTGTTGTCCGAAGTAATGATTTCCGAATGACGTTTTTCCAGATCGTCGAAAATTTTCCGAAGGGATTGTATTGCCGGATCGAGTTCATTTGAAGATTTATATTTTAAATTTGATTCCAGGACCGTCAGTTGCTTTAATTCCTTCGCAATGTCGTTATAACGTGGATTTATACATCCAGGAATGGCAATCTGTTTGCGATAATGAAGATATTCCACGGCATTTTGATCGAGAGCTGTTGCACGGGCAAACATGTCATAAATTTGACTGGATACACGACAGCAAGGATCATATCGGAAATTAACGAGTTCGTATTGCGCGTTATTGGAATCACGAACGTTCAGAAGGAATTCCGGACCGATTAAACCGATCTGACGAGGCAGGGTAATCGATTTCGTTTCGCCCGGAGACAATTCAATTATCTGTTTCCAGTCGGCATATTGATTTCGAAGTAGTCCGTTCGGATTGCGAAGCGAGGACAATTCGAACGTCAAGGGTGTTTTTGCCACGGACATAAAATCGATAGTAAAAGCGCCGTTTTTTTCCGGCTGTGAACGCAACGAGAAACCAGCAGCAGTAAAATGGACAGGGTGTCCTCCTGTCTCGCTCCATCGTCCTCCGATACCGAGTGCGACAACCAGTCCACGTTTTTCGAATTCCGGGAACCATTTTAAAGGCAGACGAACCTTGACAGTCAAGGAACCTGGATCAAACAGACTATCGATTTCGACTATTTGGTCTTTTGAACCGGCAGGAGTATCATCGAGCCATTTCCAGACGACTTTATTATCCTTCGTCAAGACGAGCAGTCCCCGACACCCTGCATTTTCAAGAGTAACAAGAGCGAGGTGACGCGATAAAAAACGATTGGCCTTAAGACGGAGAAGAAGATCGTTTCCCCAGACAACAGCAGAAACGGTCTGGGACAGGAGTGGTCCTGTCGACCATCGATCTTTGCTTGCCGTTGTATGAACCGTTGCCTCTGACGCCTTCTTCCAAAGCAATTCATCGTTGAGCGGGACACTCGTATTGCCCTTTAGACAGGGAAGTGGAATTATATTTTCATCCGGAATCCGCGTTTCCACGTATTCCGGATAATGACGCTGACGCAAATTCCGCTGGACATCACCGAATCCGGCCAATTTTAAGGCGGTAATTTCCTCCGCCAGAAAAGCGTTTCTCAATTGTACTTCTTCTAAAGATAAATTCTTGTCTGGTATATTATCTGGTATATTATCGGGTATATTGTCGGGAAGGAGGTCAATTTCATCTCCCCGAGGAACGTTGGAATACCATTGTGAAAATACGTCAGACCGAACCGATAACGACGCGACAATAGCCTTGTCCGAGGTTTTATGGATTGTTGTCCAGGAGGTTCCATCCCTACTTGTTTGTATTTCCAATATTTTCGGGACACGATCCGTGTAATGACATTTTCTGTCCCGGGAAAAGACAATACGATCAAAGGTAACCGATTTTGGCCAAATATATTGCGCCCAAGGAGCCGCCTCCCCCGGCTTTGAAATCCAACTCGCTTCATTTCCGTATTGACCATCATTTAAATGTAATATATTGTGTTGAGTGTAACCACTAATACAACTTGACGCGGAAACCGCAATTCCTTCCATTCGGGCAAGATTGCCTGTTCCCTCCCCCTGATAGACTTCCAGTTCGTCGATACAGGGGGCATCACCGGAATTCCACGCATTAATAATGACCCGTAATCCTTTAACGGTTACAGGATTGAATTGTATTACATTCGGACGTTCACTATAAACAGGCGTCATAAAAACCGATTCCTGACCCCGACAAAACACGGTAGACAGCAGGATGATTATTGCCAATCCCGCGATAATACTTCGTTTCTTTTTCAATGTTGTACTCCTGTTTTTTTTATAAACATATCTCTCAAATAACCGTCCTCGGTTGTATAACGTTTGATGACACGATATCCACCTTTTTTGAACGCGGCAACACTCGCAAAATTATATGGGTATGCGATTCCCCCCATATATTTGTATCCCTGCCGATGAACAATTTTTTCCAGCTCCTGTAAAAGAACGACCATCAAACCGTTTCCCCGATAGGCTTCCTTTATGATAATTCGACAAACATAGGCAAATTCCGAAGGTTCCATAACCACTCCTGTTTTGTAAAGTGCTTCGGTAAATAAATCCCTTTTATCCTGTCTTTTATGAACAATTCCAAAACCAATTATCTCCCCCTGATATTCCACTCCCAATACAATATTCGGATCCTGAAAATAAAATTCCATGGTGGAACGATCCGCAGGAATCAGCAGTTGTCTGTCCGATAAATGATCATAGACTTCCTCCTGTAATTGATAAACTGTTTCGAAGTGTTTCTGACTACAAGGAATAATTCGATAATCGTTTTTATTGAGTTTCATATTGTAATAAATTTGGCTGTTAATTCCAGAACGCTATATTCCAGAACGCTATATTCAAGAACGTTATATTCAAGAACATTTTAAAATTCTTTTTTTCAAGATAGGCGGGACACCTGTTTTGGAGGATGACGAGACGTTCGCACTCCCGGGGAATCGGATTTGTCAAAAGTTTCGGTCAACTCCTGTTTTCCTGTTTTATAACATTACCAACCATTAGAATCAGGGTAATCATTCACGAACGATTTTGGAACCACGGATATCATGGATAAACACAGATAGTCTGCCGTAACATACAATATTTCACAATAACAAACTACACCTTTTTATCTATGATCATAAATAAATTTTTCATAAAAAAGTTTGTTTGTCAAAAAACTATCCGTGAAAATCAGTGTTATTTGTGATTTCACTTTATATCTGAAACGGTTACGAATCAGGGTAATCATTCACGAACGATTTTGGAACCACGGATATCATGGATAAACACAGATAGTCTGCCGTAACATACAATATTTCACAATAACAAACTACACCTTTTTATCTATGATCATAAATAAATTTTTCATAAAAAAGTTTGTTTGTCAAAAAACTATCCGTGAAAATCAGTGTTATCTGTGATTTCACTTTATATCCGTAAACGGTTACGAATCAGGGTAATCCTCCCTTGTCAGCATATAGGTCTGAAATAAACATGTCTGACAAGCGGGACTATTTGACAGGCTCCCGGTACCAAGTACCGGGAAGTGGATTATACTTTAGGACGCTATAAATACGGCATATCCTGGGAGCGCGGACGTCTCGTCCGCATCTTCCCAAACAGGCGTCTCGCCTGTTTGGAATAACAGACTTTTATAACGACCTTGAGTATAGAAACAATCAAACTTCGTCAAGGATTTCAACGGCTTCGAATTTATTACCTTCGAGCATGGCAAGACTGGCCCCTCCGCCGGTACTGACGTGCGATACTTTTTCGGCATATCCGAGTTTCTGAATGGCCGCAGCACTATCGCCGCCGCCGATAATACTAATACAATCGGTCTCGGCAATAGCTTGGGCAACCGCTTTTGTTCCGGCATCGAACGGAGGCATTTCGCAAACACCCATTGGTCCATTCCAAACAACGGTTTTAGCCGATTTAACGAGATCCGCATAGAGTTTTGCGGTTTCGGGTCCGATATCCAGACCTTCGAAATCGTCTGGAATTTCGCCGGAAGCAACGATTTTTTTATTGCAATCAGCGGAGAAAGCGTCGCCGGCATTGGTATCGACAGGGAGAACAAGTTTGTCACCGCCGGAGGCGAGAAGTTCTTTCGCGAGATCGACTTTATCGGGTTCAACCAGACTTTTACCAACTTTACCACCTTGCGCGAGAGAAAAAGTATAGGCCATGGCTCCGCCGATTAAGACCTTGTCGCAAATACCGAGGAGGTTCTTAATAACCATAATTTTATCCGAGACTTTAGCGCCGCCGAGAATAGCAATGAAAGGGCGCTGTGGATTACTGATGGCGTCCGTCAGATATTTAATTTCCTTTTCGACTAAAAATCCACAGACCTTCGGCTTGTTCCCCATCGCTTTTGGAACGGCAACCATGGAGGCGTCGGTTCGGTGACAGGTACCAAAAGCATCATTAACATAGATATCGGCACAGGCGGCGAGTTTACTTGCAAAATCGGCGTCCCCCTTCTTTTCGCCGGGCTGGAAACGAAGATTTTCAAGGACCAGTACTTCACCATTTTTTAACGCGCCTATTTTAGCCTTTGCGTCGTCTCCAACGGTATCGGACGCAAAAACCACTTTATTCGGAATCAATTGTCCCAAACGAATCGCCGTGGGTTTCAGGGAGTATTTCGCATCCGGAGCGTCTTTAGGTCGTCCTAAATGGCTCATTAGGATTACGCGTCCGCCTCGTTCCAAAACCGATTTAATGGTTGGAAGGGCCATTTGAATACGACGATCATCCGTAATATTGCCCGCATCATCCAACGGAACGTTAAAATCGACTCGAATCAAGACCGCTTTACCGGCTACATCTACATTTGCAATTGTTTTTTTCGCCATTTTTATTTTTTCCTTCTAAAAACCAAGATTTATCTTCGAATGAAATTCATTCGAATAAACTACTAGTATCTCTTGTAATTTTACTTTATTCCGAATAGTTTGGAAGGAGCCCTGTCATTACTCCGTACCCTAAATCGCCATGGATATAACCTCTTTTGTATAAACAGGACGAAATTTGAGCCGGACCCCCGTTCTATATAACTTCACGATTATATAACTTTACGATTATCTAACTTCATGACTATACTCAAGGTCGTTATAAAAGTCTATTTTTCAAAACAGGCGTCTCGCCTGTTTTACCATACGAAAAACGTAAAGTTTAACCATCTTTATCACAAAAAAACAAGACTGGAACGCGAACGTCTCGTCCGCATTACCTCCAGGGCGGTGTCATCCCATTCCCAAGCTCGTTAACTGTCTGAAGTCTCCACATCGCTTCCAACGCGATCTGCACCTTTGTTTCCGGACTGATTGTTCGTCAATTTTTGGCATCATCACCTTCTCCTTTCTCTGTCATTATAACAGATCGTTTGGGATTTGCATCCATCTTGTTCCTCAACCTTTTTTGTCCAGAATTTTGGGCCACTTCAAAAGCATAAATTATTATCACCGCCTATGAACTTTAGGCATAATTTTGAAAATTGTAATAATGGTGAAATGTTAGGAACAGGAAGAAATCATCAAAACAATTATGCGGGACTGCAAGATGAAACCCAGGATGTTAAATTTCCAGATAATAACGAGTGAAGAAATACCGACTCCGAAGATGGTTCAAAAATGAATATCAAAATATGTACCACCGATAAAGTTTAATGTTTTACAATGTTGTACTATTTTCGGTCATTTTTCAAAAGTGCTATAAACACCGTTTAGATTCATAAAAAAGGCATTTTTCTGAAGTCAGAAAAATGCCTTGAGTACCCCCTAGGGGATTCGAACCCCTGTTACTGGACTGAGAATCCGGTGTCCTGGGCCAACTAGACGAAAGGGGCTACTAATGACTCATGAAAATCTATTACCATCATCTCAATAGCCCATTATCTCTTTTAATTTTTTTTTGTCAAGGAGGAGAGGATTTTTAACGATTAAATTTTTATCCCCGTTTAAAGGCAAGTGGTAAAAAGGGAAGATATCAACACAAAACAGACAGGACTGGAACGCGGACGTCTCGTCCGCATCCTCAAAACAGGCGTCTCGCCTGTTTTGAAAAAGACATTGTAAACGACCTTGAGTAGAGCAACGTACTCGGTTTATTCTTCCGGGCCTGCGTAATAAACATATTGGATATTTTCAGAAGTTCCGCTATTTTTTCTTTTGATCTCCAGACGAACACCAAATGGCTGTATTTGAGTCGTGTTTGTCTGGCAATCATTTTCGGTCGTTGCCTCAAAATAGAACATTGGTATACTGCGAAAAGGTGGACAAAAACCAATATAAACCGTTCGATGCCCTTCTTTTTCTTGAAGTTGAACTTGTAATCGACCTTCGATTCGTTCTTCTCCGTTTGCACCTAGAATTCTGTTTTGCTGATGGAGAAGACATTCATCCGGTTGACATTCATCCGGTTGACATTCATTCGGTTGACATTCATCTGGTTGACATTCATCTGGTTGACATTCATCTGGTTGACATTCATCTGGTTGACATTCCAGTGTCGGTTCTTCCGATAAATAATTACTATCGTACAATTCTTTATCCGGTTTGTCGAAATAGTCGGTTCGATTATTCTCCTGAAGTATGGCATCCAGGTCTTCAAATAAATGCTCGTTAATATTTTCAATATCATCCAACGGGTCTGACATTTCTTCTTCTGTTTGAATGACAGGTTTGGGTGTTTCAATCGGTTCTGATGGTTTCGTAATAGTCACTTCGGACGATAGTATTTCATTGGTGTTTACGGTGGACGGTTCGTTCTGAATATATTGGGAGATACAGACAACACCGAGAAGATCCAGTCCCCAAAACATCAGACCGGGCAATCCCCAACAACAAACAAGCCCGAAGAAAAAATTTAAAATAAAGAGCAGGCAGCCTTCATCTTCAAATATTCCCGATCCCAAAAGTAATCCGGGCAATAAAACGACCCAGAATGAAAGAAAGGAAGTACAAAGCAATCGGGGAAACTGTCGCTCCAGTTCCATTTCGTCCAAATAACAAGGATATTCTTCTAAAATACGAGTTGTTAAATAGAAAAAGCTGTTTACAAAAAAGAGAAAAAAACAGAATCCCAAAAGGGCAAGCAGTGATCCCCAGGTTAGAACAAGATGGTTCCCGCTACAAAATATCAGCCAGAAGGTTAACAGTATTGATATAATTGGAAACAGACAGTCTAATATTCTGCCTATTCGAATATATGTTCGAATCAGTTCATTTTTGGGCCGGCCAAGGCATACATAGGAATCTGTAAACATTTAATCGATAATAGGGGGTCAAGGTTAATAAAAGCTGGTAACCATTCGCGAACAATTTTGGAACAACCACGCATATCACGGATAAACAGAGATAGTCTGCCGTAAAATACAATATTTTACAATAACAAACTAAACATTTTTATCTAATTATAATAAATAATTATATCATAAAAAAGTTTATTTGCCAAAAAACTATCCATGAAAATCAGTGTGATACTCAAGGTCGTTATAAAAGTCTATTTTTCAAAACAGGCGAGACACCTGTTTCGGAGGATGCGGACGAGACCTGCCTGCCGTCAGGCATGGCGTCCGTGCTCCCAGGAAATGCCAAATTTATAACGCCCTAATGTGTGATCCGTGGTTTCACTTTATATCCGTGAACGGTTATAAAAGCTGTAATTTATAACAATTGTATCTATTATGCCGCTTTTTAAGATTTTTGCAAGTATTCTTTTGTCAGAAATACCCAAATTATCTATTTAAAGAAGGAGGGAATGAAATAACTTTTTTTATTTTTAAGTTCAAAAAACAAAAAGAGGAGGGAGACGAGGCAGGCTAGAGTATCGCTAATAGGCGTAGCGGCCCAATAGGCATCGAGTCCTTGTCCCCATTGCAGTCGGGTCCAGATCCATGGAAGAAAGTAGACCATCGGCAGCAGGAAAATTAATTGTCGAAGCATTGTCAGGATCAAGGAGAGAATTGGTCTTCCATGTGCCTGAAAATAACTACTGACGATGATATTTATTCCGACAAGAGGTATGGTAAAGAGCATAATTCGTACAGCTTTTATTCCCAATTCCATTGATTCTTTATAGGCGGAGGCATTGGGATTGATAAAGAGATAGAGTAACCAATCCGGTTTTAAAACCACGAGGAGACCAAATATCATTCCGATGGACAGAACGGTAATTAAGGAGAGTTCCAGAGTTCGAACGACGCGATCTGGTCGTGACGCCCCAACGTTATAGCCGATAATAGGCTGCATACCCTGACTGAGACCCAGCATTGGCATGACCATAACCATTCCAATGACAAATATGGTTCCTGCGATACCAATAGCCATATCGCCCCCATTTATTCCTTCGAGGCAATGGTATTCGCCATAAAGTGTACCGTAATAGCCCATGAGATGATTCTGAATTCCACCTAGAATTGCGGAACAGGCTTGCATCATTAAGGGAACCGTGCCATAGATACATATGGCGCGACAGAGTTTGAAATCGAATCGTATATATTTTATATGCCATTGAAGAATTGTTCGACCGGAGAGATAGAGCCAACAGATCCAGCAGGAAGAAACCGCTAGAGCGATAACATTGGCCAGGCCGGCTCCCCATATTTCTGTTTCTAAATAGAACAGGAAGAACCAGTCCAAAAAAAGATTGATTATTGCAGAAATAAACATGGAAATCATAGCGATATAGGGGCGGCCTTCGGCGCGTATAAAGTTATTGACGCCAAAAGATATCTGTTGAAACAGGACCCCCCAAATAATAACCTTTAAATAACTACGGGCCAGGGGGAGTACTTCGTCCGAAGCTCCGAATAAACGGAGGAGTGGTTCCATATAGGTCAATCCAAAACAGATAAAGCACAAGGAGAGGACCAGATTGAGAAATAGGGCCTGTCCTAGTATCTGTTCCGCGCGATCTTTATTTTTTTCACCGAGATGAATGGAGATAAGCGTTGTTGCTCCTGTGGCTATCATCATGGCGAACGCCAGCATAATGAGCATAACCGGAAAAGATACCTGTAATGCTGTTATACCAAGAAGCCCTATTTTTTGACCTACGAAAATTCGTGCCACAAAATTATAGGTGGCACTAACCATTGTCGCTGTTATGGCCGGTAACGAAAAATGCCATAAAAGACGACCGATTGGGCATTGTTCCAAAAAAACAGGATCTTCTACTTTTGCCATTATTATTTACATTCTATTTGGCAGGAGTCAAGCCCATTGTCCGCATGAGGAGTTTGATATCTTCCCAGGTTTGGACCTTCGCCGCCGGATTCCGAAGAAGATAGGCCGGATGATAGGTGCAAACAACCTTTATATTATTCCAGTCGTAAACGTTTCCGCGAAATTTACCTATCGGGGCTTCCTGATGAAGAAGGTTGGTCGCCGCTGTTGCTCCCAGACAGCATATATATTTCGGCGCGATTACCTTTAACGTCGCTTCCAAAAAAGGCCGACAACAGTTTGCTTCCGGGGGTAACGGCACTCGGTTCTTGGGGGGACGGCATCGGACAATATTACAAATATAGATATCTTCTCTTTTGAGTTTCATTCCCTTTGTTATGATATCGGTTAAAAGTTGTCCACTTCTACCGACAAAGGGAAGGCCCAGTCGATCTTCGTCTGCTCCGGGACCCTCTCCCAGAAAAACAAGGTCCGCTCGTGGATTTCCGGTACCGAATACTGTTTTACTGCGATTCGCAACCAGGTCCGGACATCGGGTACATTGGGATACCATTGCGGCCAACTCGGCGAGAACCTCTTCCGGCTCCCGATTATAATCGATTTCTATGGAAGATGGTATTTGGGGTAATTCCTTTTTCATATGCTCCTTTTCTCTGATGTTCGTGGGGGCCCGTTTGATCTGACTTCCTTCGACCGATGGTGTTATACTCTCTTCCTGCCAGGAAATAAAGTCATTGACTCCGGAAAATGACAAATCTTCCAGTGTATCGGCTAGTATTTTATTTAACGAAAAATCGTCTTTGGCAACCATAATTATTTCAAGGGGTAAATTTTTCCTGCTGTATCCAGGCTGGTGTGATAAAATCTGTTTTGGACAGACCTGACTGGAACGCGGTCATCTCGTCCGCATCCCCTTAAAACAGACGTTACGCCTGTTTTCCCTATTCTGTAAAACGTAAAGTTTTAACCATCTTTTTTACAAAACAGACCTCTTGTGGCCTTGTTTTGTGTTGATATCTTTCCTGTTTTTACCACCTGTCCATGAACAGCGGTATGTTTTTTGTTATTTTGTATGTTTTTATTTCCTGTAACCATTTACAAACGATTTTGGAACCACGGATATCACGGATAAACAGAGATAGTCTGCCGTAAAATACAATATTTTACAATAACAGGCTAAACATTGTAACTATGATAATCAATAATTTTATCATAAAAATTTTTTGTTTGCCAAAAAACTATCCGTGAAAATCAATGTTATCCGTGATTTCACTTTATATCCGTGATTTCACTTTATATCCGTGAACAGTTACTATTTCTTCAGGATTGGGCGGAGTACTGATTCCAGTTTATTGGTTTGACGATACATACCGAGGTCATTGGGGTGGGAGGAATCGACGGTTCCATCCTGATCTTCATTTTCACCGAGAAGATCGTTTGCAGACAGATAATAGATATTTTTATCGCCTGCCGCTTTAAAATGGTCGAACGCCGTTTTGAGATGTTTACGTCGTAATTCATGTTCCGCCATGGTTCCGGGCCGAAGATACGCATTGGAAAAGGATCGATCTTCCACGAGAAGAATAGGGGTTGTGGGATGTTTATCGCGGATCTTTTGGATAAAGGGAATGGCTCGTTCGGCAACTTGGTCCGGGGACATATTGGGAAGTGTATCGAATACGAAAACGGCGGGATCGAGTTCACGAATCAGGTCGGCCATTTCCATTTCCATACGGCCACTTCCGGAAAAACCGAGGTTAATAACGGGAACATTCAAACGACGTCCCAAAATTGCGGTATAGGCCATACCAGGTCGGGAGGCGCAGCCCCCATGGGCTATGGATGTACCATAATAGACAATTGTTCCATCGCGATGGGGCGCGATTGCTTCAAAGGCGGCCTTTTCCGGAACTCCTATTTCCAGGGTTTCGACACCATTATATAAAGGAAGATACAGCATATATTCGCGCATTTTCTTTTCCATACCGGAAATGAGGGTATATTGTGCCTCTTGTTTGGAAGGCATGGTTACACCGGCCCAGAGCCATTTACCTTCATGAAGAACATAAAGATCGAGTCCGCTAACTCCCGTTGCGGGCATATGGGGCATGGCAAGATTGGCGGAGTAGCATTTATATTTCGCGAAAATTGTTTCGGCATCTGTTTTGAATCGAAAATAAAGACCACTGGAATGTTGGGACAGATTCCAGACTCCTTTAGGGATACTCTTTTCTGCCCGGGCGGGAAAACGGGCATAATAGCGCCCCATTCCTTCGGACCATCCTTGTGCTTCCGGGAGCCATTGCTGGGTATTATACCAGGCTGCGCCTTCCCGTATTTCCGGTTTAACTTTTAACTCGTCCGCTAATACAACTTCTATCGCAAAAAATAGAAACAGACAGAGTAATATCCCGTATACAGATCTTTTTTTCATTCTCGATTCTCCTTGTGGGGGTAAATATCTTGTGGTACTGAATTACTTTCGGTTCGTCGGTGGTTTGCCTCCAGACCTTTTTACTCTATTTTATTGATATTTCTCTTCAGGTCAATTCAATTTTTATAATCTTTGGTTATTTTCGAAAATTTTTAGGCTCTTTTAGCTCTCTCTTGTCTTTATACCACGTTTTTAGCCCCTCTTTAAAAATCTTTTAGATATGATATGATTAAAAAAGGCTTGGTCAATGTTTAGGAACCAGCCCTGTTTGCCCTAATATCGATTGTCGTTATCTCTATAAAAACAACTAATACAGAGAGAAATACATTGAACCGTTGATTTCGGATATCGTTTTCATTTCGGTTCCATATTATGGCCGATAACTTTATAAATCCATCCGGTAATGATTGTATTCAGAAAGGTTTCATTTTGAACCATATAACTCTCAGTGATACCGTTACTTTTGACGCCTATGCGGATTTAAGTACTTCAAAAGTAGGCGAACAAATTGAAATAGCAGGAATAATTCATAACTTCCGTCAGACTAAATGGGGAGGTTTTCTTCTGGTTCGTACCGTTTACGGCCTCATTCAAACGGTTGTCAGTAATGATACGACCAAGGTTTTGAGTATCGACGGATCGGAGTTGAAACCGGACGCGCTTGTACGTGAAGCTTCCATTCAGTTAACTGGAACGGTGAATGCCTCCAAAATTAAAGATCGTTTAATCTATTGTCGGGATAAAGAAATTACCGTTGCCCGAATTCAGGTGTTGTCCGTACCTGATATAGAGAATCCTGTCGATTTAAAATCTCTGGAAAATGAAAAGCATATCTATGATTATCGTATGTCAAAACGGCATTTAACGCTCCGTAATATACGAGATATCGCGATATTCAAGGTTAGTTCTGTCATAGTTGCCACGTTCGCCGATTTTTTGCGGCAGAATAATTTTACTCAAATTTATTCGCCAAAAATTGTATCGGCAGGTGCGGAGGGGGGCGCTAATATTTTTGAATTAAAGTATTTTGACCGTCCCGCCTATTTGGCGCAATCGCCCCAGCTTTACAAACAGATGTGTATTGCTGTTTTTCAGCGAGTTTTTGAAATCGCGCCTGCTTTTCGCGCTGAAAAATCGCATACTTCCCGACATTTAACCGAATATATTTCTCTGGATGTGGAATTCGGCTTTATCAAAGATCATACCGATATTATGTTGCTCGAAGCAAAACTTCTGCGATATATTCTTAAAAAATTAGAAGAATTATGTCCACAGGAACTTGCTATTTTGGAAGCTTCTCTTCCTAAAATGCCGGAACAATTACCGGTCTTTACCTTGAGGGAAACACACGAGATTTTACATTCGGAGTTTGCGGATCGACTTTTGGAAGATCATCGAAACGAACCGGACCTGGCTCCGGAGGAAGAAGTTTTGATTTGCGAATACGTATTAAAAAAATTCGATTCGGATTTCGTCTTTGTTACGCATTTTCCAACAGATCATCGTGCGTTCTATTCGATGGACGATCCGCAAAATCCGGAGTTGACTCTCTCCTACGATTTATTGCTGCGGGGAATAGAAATTACATCCGGGAGTCAGCGTATTCATCAGTATAATGAATACCTTCGCAAAATGCAGGATCGGAATATGAGTCGGGAGACCTTCGAATACTATCTGGAAGCATTTCAGAATGGCATGCCACCCCATGGTGGATTTGCAATTGGTTTGGAGAGAATAACGTCGTGTATTCTTGGTTTGGATAATGTAAAAGAGGCGAGTCTGTTTCCTCGGGATGTCGCGCGTTTGACTCCGTAAATAGATATTTGCAGGCGTTGTATGGCCTGTTTCGGGGACGGACGTCTCGTCCGTATCCTTTAAAGCAGGCGTCCTGTCTTTTTTGAAAAAAGAGATTTATAACGGCCTTGAGTATAAAACAAGATGTTTATAAAACAAGATGTTTATAAAACAAAGAAGCCATGAATTTGGCTTTATTTTTTGTAACTATTCACGAACGATTTTGGAACCACAGATATTACGGATAAACAAAGATAGTCTGCCGTAAAATACAATATTTTACAATAACAAACTAAACATATTTATCTATTATCATAAATAATTTTATCATAAAAAAGTTTGTTTGCGAAAAACTATCCGTGAAAATCAGTATAATCCGAGGTTTCACTTTATATCTGTGAATGATTACTATTTTTTCTACATTGGGAATTGGAATCCGGGTGGAACGAATCTGATAGAGACGTTCGAATCCGGAAGTTCCAGGATTAAGCAAAACGTTCTTTTATAGTTTGTTCAATTTCTTTCATCCATTGTTCCCGAATATCCGGGGTACTCAAAATGACCGGTTCAAAATTACGTCGTTGGAACGATTTACAGCCACAGAGACCGAAAACAATGGTTTCCCAGAAATTTTGAAGTGGATCATGATAGACAGTTAATTCGATATCACGTGGTGTATTCGACGTATTGAAGATCTGTACAGTTTTATTGGTAAAGAGTTGAATGACACCATTATCTGAAAATTTATAGGCGAAACCGACTCGAAAAACGCGATCAATCCATCCTTTTAAAATAGCAGGAGGCGTTCCCCACCAGTTGGGATGAATAAAGATCATACCTTGAGCGGAACGAACGTCTGCCATGGCAATTTGAACCTCTTTTGGAAGTTCCGATTCCTGAAGTTTTTCCTCGTTTAAGGTTAAAATCGGGTCGAAATGATCTTTATAGAGATCCTGAATTACGACGTCATGTCCTAGTTTCGTTAAAGTTTTTTTAACAAGTTCCATAATGGCATGATTAAAACTTTTATCCGTATTGGGATGCGCCAGTACTATTAACACTTTCATTGTTTTTATCTTTCCACCGTAAAACGATGAACGGTTGTATAATGATAATCTTCATTGGGGCGAAGAACGGTTGTTGGGAAGTCAGGTTGATTCGGGGAATCCGGGTAATGTTGTGTCTCCAGGCAAAAAGCCGTATGTTTTTTATATTTATAATTATTGACTCCTGTTGATCCATCCAGGAAGTTTCCTGTATAAAACTGAACGGCTGGCTGGTCGGTTGTTATTTCCATGGCACGTCCTGATTTTGGATCCCGAACATGGGCACAAAACTTCATTCCATCGCCTTTTTTCCAGTTGGCGTTTAGGATCAGACAGTGATCGTAACCGCCATTGAATTGGGGCTCGGTTACTTTTTCGATATCGCGTCCAATAGCCTTTTTGGTGCGGAAATCGAGGGGAGTTCCATCTACTTTACGAATTTCTCCTGTTGGAATTAATGTTTCGTCTGTTGGAAGAAAATGGGTAGCTCCGAGAACGACTTCATGGTCTAATATTGATCCGCCATAGGCTCCGCCAAGGTTCCAGAAGGTATGATTTGTCAGATTTAGGACGGTGGCCTTGTCGGTTCGGGCCGAATATTCAATTGCCAATTCGTTATTATCTGTTAAGGAATAACGTACTTTAACTGATAAATTACCCGGATACCCTTCTTCGCCATCTTTGGCCATATAAGCCAGGTCAAGACCGACGGCGCCTTCGTTTTTAAATGGCTTTGCTGTCCAAATAACCTGATCGAATCCCTTGAGACCGCCATGAAGTGCGTTCTTTCCATTATTGCACGGAAGCTGATAGGACTTGCCATCCAGGGTAAATTTTCCATTAGCGATACGGTTGCCATAACGTCCGACCAGCGAACCGAAAAAGGGACGATTCTTCTGATATTCCGGAATTGTTTTGTAGTTCGCGGATACATTCGCAAATTTACCATTCTGATCCGGAATTTCCATTTTATAGAGAACTCCGCCAAAATCAAGAATCGTTGCGCGGAGCCCATTAACATTGGTCAGGGTATAGGCTGTTACTTTTTGTCCCTCCTGGTTTTCGCCAAACGGCGCCGATGTTATTCCCTTCATTCTTTTTCCCTTTTCTGCTGCATTTACTGTACTTTCCCATTGACCAATCACGAGAAATAACATTGTCATTACCAATAAACTAAAAATGACACGTCCAACGAATCTACTCGATCGTAAATATCCATTCTCCATTTTTTCTCCTTCAAAAAAAGTAACTAATAGAATATCGTATGAAAACAACTGTCTTCCGATAACCAATACATACTATTGATTATAATCATTGAAAGACCAAAATCAAGAGCAGGTATAATAAAACTCTATTCCTTGAAAAATATTTGAATAATTGATCTTTACATTCACCGAAAGTAACCATTCACGAACGATTTTGGAACCACGGATATCACGGATAAACACTGATA
>CAYUAP010000016.1:0-52727 GCA_964442735.1 uncultured Planctomycetaceae bacterium
TATCCGTGAAAATCAGTGTTATCCGTGGTTTCACTTTATATCCGTGAACGGTTATAAAAAAGGTATTATCATGTTTCAGAAAAAGCATTATGTCTTGGCGTTAATTTTGGTAATTGCAATATTGGTGTTTGGTATTCATTTTTTGCGGAATATGAATTATGAATTTCTCATGTATATCGCAATTGTTTTTTTCGTATTTCTTCTGATCGCGGGAACATGGCGGCGAATTCATTATCCGTTTGCCTGTCTTGTGGCCCTTGTTATTTGGGCCATTTTGCACATGGCAGGAGGGGCGTTCCGTATTGACAACGACAACGACGTTCTTTATGGATTGATTCTCATTCCGATATCAAGCGATTATCCAATACTTCGTTATGATCAGGTCGTCCATTTTTGGGGATTCGGTGTTTGTACATTGATTACCTGGCATTTATTGTCACTGCGGATGAGTGCAACGGACATGAAACGATTATCAACCGGAATCGTCGTTATAATGGCCGGTTGCGGTTTCGGAGCATTGAATGAAAATATCGAATTTTTCTTGACTGTATTACTTCCCCAAACTGGCGTGGGAGGTTATATCAATACGTCACTGGATCTCTGTGCCAATTTTATCGGAGCGGGTACAGCATATTTGCTGGTTCGACTGGGAATACTGCCATTGGTCTGAAGTGGTCCCAAGAATCTGGATAAAAAAGGTCGAGAAACAAGATGTATATCGGCAGAGATTTCCCCGTAAATGGAATAACACGGATACATTTGAATGTCCACCTGAATGACGTATACATGAAAACGATCAGAATATTCTTTGTGGATGGTCTTGGACAGCCTTGGTTGGTCTTGGTTGGTCTTGGAACAATAAACTTTTTGAACACAGTAATACAGGGGATTATTGTTTTGGATGTACAGATTACATATTGGTTGGATGAATGAAAGTGGATTTCAACATATTTCAGAAAATTTGGGAAAACGAACTGAAAAGTATTCAGATATTACAGAAGATAAAGCAAAGATCACGAATAATATTATGTTCTTCGTGATCTTGAGATGAACGAGGATTTCAATTTATTTTACCGGAGTGGAAACATCTGATTTTTCTTTTGATTTGACTGTATTCTCTTCGGCCAGTTCGATCTCCATTGCCAGACGGGTGACAATTTGGTCGAGAACCTGCTGACGTGTTAAAAAGCGATCCATCGGAGCACGTTCCCAAAGCCATCGATTACTTGCCTTGTCGAATTTAAAGACACGATAATCCCACGGATCCCATTTGCCGTTGGAGTCCAGTTCGGCACAAAGACAGGCGGTATCACGATAGGTCCAGAATTCGTAAATCATTGAATTTCCCACGGCCTTGCGGAATGGTTCCGGAAGTTCCGCAAGCAATTTTACCATCTGTTCGGAAGTTTCCTCCTGCTTGCCCGAAGGACCAGGAACAGTAACCGATCCGAGTTTCTTGAGCGTCTCAATGTCGCCGGAAGTAAAAATTCGACGCATGAGAACCATTGCTTCGTCCGGCGTTCGAGCGACTGAAAGGTCCTTCGGATAATCACCAATTCTCTTATTGACCTTCGTAACCACGACTTCCCTGTTCTTTTGAACAAGCGATTTTTTATTGTCGAACTTCACCTGATCGGCCAAAACCAGTCGTCCCATTTCGGCCATTGCCTCGTCTTCACTGTCGAACCAGTCTTGATTCCGCATTCGGTAAAAACGCTTATGGGTATCAAACTCAAACCATGCCGAGACGAATCGATCCTCTGTCTTGCGTCGAGCCACAACCATAATTTTATCACCGTAATAAATTCGTCTTAAAATGGTCATTTCGAGCATATCTTTTCGGAATGAATCACGTTGATCCAAAATCGCGGTGTAATGGGATTTCGGAATCGGTTCCCAAAGAAACGGCTGGAATTTATCGAGCATTTTAGGCTCTCCCGATGCAATTACCTGATAAAAGAGCGCGTAGACCATGTCGGGCCATTTCGCTTGCTTCTCGTCTCCGTTCATCATGTTTTCAATTTTCGGATTGAAGTCTGAAGTTGGAGTGTAATCCTTCACCTTCTTGTTGATTTCAATAATAAACACTTCTCCTTGTCGCGCCCCACGAAGTGCAGCGACCTCTTGAGCAATACGTTCCTTCTTTGCTTCGGGCAATTGAACCGATTTTTTACCCACTTCTTTTGATTTTAAATGAATTACAATTTCACGCTCCTCGCCTTCGTAAAATTTCAATGGCTTGATTTCATCCGGATTAAATTTATACTGACGTCCATCTTCCGTGGCAACGAAAAGGTACATGGAACGTTCTGGCTGTAAATCGTCAAGTGTATAGATACCGGACCGTAAATTGTCAGCTTTATAAAACGTATCCAGCAGTCGTTGCTTTTTACCGCTTGTCATGGCTGTATGAAAACGTTCCAGGCCGATTTTTGAGAGTTGCCATTCCTCGCGATTCTCTCCCAACTCGATATACCGTTTCAGTTCACCATGTCCGGGATTCGGAAAATAGAGAACGGAAGCGGCGAACCGTTCAATTGATTTGCCCTCTTCATCCAATAGTTGAATTTTAACCGAAGCGGGTCGAATTACTTCAACATCCCAAATGTCGCCGTCTTTAATATCCCAGATGTTCTCCTTCGTCGGGAATATTACCAGTTCTTCGGTTCTCCCCCAAAATATCTGTTCTTTGCCTGAACGTCTGAACTTGACCCGATAACGAGTTTCACGATCAAAATCGCCAACAATCATTCTCAGGTCCATTTTAACTTTTTTCATATTCAGTGGAATTCCCGACAATTTCCACTCTTCCACAACGGTAAATCCATCGGCGGATGCTTTCGGTTTGTCAGGCCAGCTTATTTCAACATTGTCTGCATTAACCGAATAGGGAGTTTTGTCAAATACGTTATTGGAAAGGATTCCGGAAAGAATACATGGTATCCCCATAAAATTATTCTTGTCCGGAACTGTAACCGGAACATTAAAACGAAGTGTTATACTTCCGGTCGGGACAGATTGAATTGTTATATTCGGATTTTCCGAGGTTAAATTGACAGTATAATAATTGGCAAATATTTCATTGTTTGTCGTTATTGGCATATAAGGACGACCCTCTTTGTCCACCGTTCTGATATCGAACGATCCTTTCATTATCGGCAAGAATTCGGCACGTCCATTGACTGAGGTTTTTCCATATCGTTTTGCACACGAGGCATATTTACTTTTATCCTCTTTCAAGATTTCCTGACGGACACAAAGCGAAACATCGGGCATAGGTTTTCCTTTTGAATCAAGTAACGTAACCGAAGGGCGGAACCCTGGTGAAAGAGAAATCGTACCAGGATCGGTATTCCATTCCTCCCGATAAATTTCCAAGGGGGCCGCATTATCGGCTGAAAATGTAATTCGCGCCGGGCCGTTCTGAAAGATCGCTATTTCGAATCGCGCCGATTTTTTATCTTCGGCCATTTCGAGTCTGCCACGATGCAACTCGTTTAAGCCATCTGGAATACAAAAGCTGTTATCGGTATTTTCTCCCCATTGATTGCCTTGAGTGTCAAGAGAACGAACAACTTCGATGACCGGATTGACCAATATTGAATTGTCCTCTGCACGGAGTATTCCGGTTAAAATTTTTTCCGGATAAAGTTTGAAATGATAGTTGTTATCAACATTCCCTTTTTCGACATTACGTCGCGTCCAGAAGAGATCTTGCCCATGACCGATACCGATATAGCCAGGGGCAGTTACAAAGACATGAAGCCAATCGTCTTTCGGGCGCTTTTGATCGGGTAACGGAATATTATATTTTCCGTTGTCGTCCGTTAAAGTTTTCTTGTCAACAGTCTTGCTTTCTTCCGACCTATTCTTGCTGACCATCCATTGGATCGTTGCGTTTTTGATTGGCTTTCCCGTTATTCCGTCGAGTACGGATCCGGTCAGGATAACAGATGTATCGACTTCAGGAACCAACTCTGTCATTTCTGTTGACTTCTCTGCTTTGACAGCCTTCGATAAAGTGGAATCCGCCGTCCCATCGGCCATAATTTGAATACGCGTCAGAGCAATACAGGCCAGAATCAGAAGTGAAATAATAACTATTGTTTTTTTCATCTTGTTTTCCTTCTTTCCTTGTTGATAATTTTTTAATTGCGAACATCGTCTCAATAAATTATTGCGTCCGAACGGAGCCTGAAAAATCGCGGACGAACAGGACGATTCGTAAAGTGTCAGAATTGACTGTGCAAAGCATTTTACTCCGTCCGGATTGTCACCAAATGCCAATACGTCGCAACGCCATTCCGCAGCTTCCTCCCATCGCTGAAAAGCCAAATGAGCCAGCGGATTAAACCAGTGTATCCCTAAAACCAATCGTGCCAAAAACGATTTCAACAGATCGCCCGCAAGCCAATGGCCCAACTCATGACGCAATACTCCGCGACGTACTTCCGGCACAGCGTCTTCCCAAAACTCTTTGGGAACAACTACACAAAATCTGTTCCAGGAATATCGAACAAGCGCCGGACCTGTATTGTTCGAAATTCGAAGTGAAAGCCGATCTCGGGGAGAAATCTTCAGGTCTGCAAGTGTCTTGTTCCATTCGTCAAGATAAATTCCCGATGCCGGTAAAGAATGACACAAATTTTGCAGAACACGTCGGTAAAGAAAAACTCCGGACAGTAAAAATAATACCAAGCCACACAGCCATAAAATACCGATTCCGCGAACCACATCATCAAAGGACCAACTCTTCGTTGTATCGGATCGTTCGGAAATCGGTTCTTCTATCGGAAAAACAGGTTCCGAAATTAATCCCAATTCTTCTGTTGCCTCCATAAGAGGAATTGCGGAACTTGCTCTTAACTTCAAATCAGAATGATCGGAAAAACTGTTTTCGTTTAATACAACCATCGGCTCCAATACAACCGTCGAATCCGATACAACAATCGACTCCGAAGGAGAATCGTAAATTCGCAGCCATGACGGCAATTTGGCGAAAGGAGAATTTGCGGCGGTGAAATTGATCGGAATCGATGCTCCGACAACGCCGACCAGCAGAACGATTCCCCAGGCAAATCGATGAATCCTCCAACTGTGGCATTGAGTAACCGTCAGTAGAAGTCCTGCTGCCGCCGTGACCAGTGTCAGAAGAAGTGTTCTAACCAGAAGCCATTCCAATAGTATTGAAAAATCCATTGTCGGTCTCCCTCAGTTTTGTTCTATTGTTTGTCGTCAAGCTGTTTTGGGGTCGAACGATCATTATCCGTTACATCATCCGTTACATCGTCCGTTTCATCCCGTTGCAGTAATTCACGCATGGCCGCCAGTTCGTCGGGCCGAAATCGTCGTTTTCCTGCCAGATGAAGAATAAGCGGAGTCAAATTTCCCCGACAGAGTTCCTCGATCCAATCGAAAAACGGAGCAGAAATACTCTCGCGTTCCGCCACGGCCCGATAAGCCCCGCCGCGTCCTTCCGAACGGGCAAGAAGCCCTTTGTTCACCATTCGTTCAAGCCGCGTCTGAACGGTCGAATAGGCGATTTGACGTCCTTTTCTCAAAAATACCTCATGAGCCTCAGACAGCGTCAACTCCCCGTTTTCCCAGAGAATTTCAAGTATTTCCATCTCTCCAGGGGCTATTTTTGTATTGTTCTTGTCCATAAAATTCCTTTCTGCTTGAGTGTTATTTCTACTCTGTAGTAAATATATTATTACAGAGTAGTAATTCTGTCAAGAGGTCTTCAAAAAATAAAGTATTACAAAGGTTCCCGTCTTCATGAATTTAAACAACACCTTATGGAATTCAATAGAAAATCAGGAGAGCAATAAAATGAAATATTATAAAACGATTTGTTTGTTGTTGTTTTTCTTTGTGAACGGTCTTTACTCAATGGAAAGTAACGAAAAGTCACCGTAACGATATTTCACGTCGGATCGTCGTCCCGATATCGGTGTTTATCCGTGATATCCGTGGTTCTAAAATCGTTCGTGAATGGTTACCATAATATTTATCCATAATATCCATAATATTCATTATGGTTTTACCTGTTTTCAAAGTTATAGCCATTATTATGAAAACAACTTTAATTTAATCCGTACTCAAACGCTTTTTGAAAATATTCCGCAAAAAGGAAAAATAGCGTTGGAATTTGACCGCAAGTGGAATGACAATCTCTTCGTCCAAATGTAATTCTTTATTACATAAATGTGAATCCAATTCACTACTGTTTACTTTAAATACGATGTATTTATGGTAAAAGAACGTTATTTTACGTTTGATCTTTAATGGATAGACTGTTTCCGGCTCTATTTCCCCGGAATAAAGGTATTTATAAAATTCATGAAGATCTTCCAATTTATGATTATTGTACTTGATTAATTCATCTCCGACTTTTAAATCGGTCTCTGGAGCTTCTGATTCTATTTCCTTTACAAATATTTTATACTTCATTTTTTGACCGTTGATGTCAATCACATGTACTCCGGTTTGGTTTCCATCGTTGTCGTAGGTGTAAATGGTCCCGGCATAACCATCATTATTGAAACATGGTTTATTATTAATGTCAAAATAAGTTTCTTTAACAATATTAAATCTATTGTCATATTCATATTTAACAGAGGATACATTCTTAAGAATATTATAGCAAGGGAGGCGATTACTGTCCCGATAACCAATACAAGTCAAACGCCACAGGGAATCATAACTTTTGACCATGGCGTTATATCCAATTGGTGAAATTGGGGCCGAATTTTTATCAAAGAAAGAACAGCAAACTTCTCTCCCACGGGAATCATATTCACAAATATAGCCTGCCATTCCTTCATTGTTTAAAGTTACATTACCTTCTGTATCAAGGAACGTTCTTCGTATTAAACAATCATAGTTATTAAATTCATCAATGTAACCGGCGATATTTTCTAAATTTAAACAAAGCTGGTTATTACAATTGTAAAATAACGTTTGCATGCCATGGGACGTGTAAAAATATTTTTCATGAACGATGATTTCAGGAAGATCCGTCAAATAAAATAATCTCAAATCGATCATTCTTCCATATTTATCATATTCATAACTTAAAGCGTAAAAATCATTATTAATGGTACAACAACGATTACCATTGACATCGGAGAATGATATATTGATTATATTGTATTGATAATTATACAAAAAGTCGACTCTGTAAAATCCATAGGGACCGGAAGAAGGTTCTCCACCGTTTTTAAAACAGAGGAAGGTTGGATTATTTTTTTCGTCGTATTCAGTATTTATTTCATGATAAGAGGATATATTCCCCTCTTCATTATAAACGGGATTGGTTTCTTTTACAACGAGTCCTTTTGCATTGTAGTAATAATGATATTCATATTCCTCGTCCTCGTTTTTACAAGGAATATTATTTTCATCATAAAAAGACCCTTTTATATCACGATTGTATCTATCATATTCATAGAGAAAAGTTGCGCAGTGATCTTCTCCACAACAGGGATTATAATTCGTATCGTAAAAACTGGTTCGAATTGTATTGCCGTTTTCATCGTATTGAAATTCCTTAATGGCATAAAACTCCTGACCAATACATATTTGGCCTTTAATATCTTTCTGAATAATTTTAGTTTTATTTCCCCAGCGATCATATTCAAAACATAATTGATGATATCCCCCTCTGGTATAACATGGTTGATCATTTTCATCAAAATTACGGCTTGAACAAAATCGACCTAAATCGTCATACTCAATTCTGGTGATAGGATATGATTCTTTACCAAAACATAAATTGCCTTCTAAATCATAACAACGGAACTCTTTCAGAATATCATTATCATCATAGAAAAAACGTATTTCCGCTTCCCTTGTTCCACTTGGACAGGGCTTTCCTTCAATATCCAAAAAAGATTGAGAAAGCAATAATCCCCAACTATTGAATTTTGAAATTATAACTGACGTGGGCATGTTAGAATAATTGCAGGGATTTCCGAACTCGTTGAAGAAAGATCGTTTACATTCATTACCGTTTGTGTCATATTCGATACATCTTGCGGAAACACCTTCGAAATTCAGGCACGGATTGCCATCGAGCCCGTAAAATGATCTTTTTATTTCAAGGCCAAACTCGTTGTATTCTTTTCGAAATCCAGCTATCCAGTAAATTGTTAAACAAGGATTACCCGACTGATCTCTATAAGAGACATCAATTACATTTCCACGTGTATCATAGACGATCCACTGTTGTACATGACCTTCTTTATGATAGCAACAGTTTCCATCTGTATCAAGGAAGATCCGTTTGATTTCGTTTCCCTGTTCGTCAAATATTGATTTCAATCCGGCTATTTTTGAAGATATAAAACATGGTTGATTATTATAATCCAGAAATAGACTCCGGTTATTTCTACCTTTATCGTCGTATTCATATTTAAGAATACAATAACCGATGGCGTTCTGTACGGGTTGGTTGTGCCGATCTCTATACATTATCTGTGAAAGACCACCAGGACAATAGGAGAATACAATCATTGCAATTCCATCCTTTCTGGCGACAAGAGAACCGTCTTTATCGTTGAACTGTTTGGTTTCAAGACGACCGAGATGATCATATTTATAAAGAAAACCATAGATTCCCTGATGGTCGCAACATGGAACAAACTCCTGCTCTTTTTCACGCCAATACCATACCTTTTCCAGTAATCCATCGGGAGTGTATTCCAAACTCAATCGTGAAATAAAACTAACCGGTTCCGTAATAGACTCCAATTGAATTTTATCACTTCGCTGATAAAAACTATCGGCCCCCTCCATCATTGAAGACAATCCTCTCAATAAAAAATGTTTCTTATTTTGAGTTTTCTCCTGTTTCATACCGATAGAATCATTGAAAGATACAATATTCTTTTTTTTGAAATCGATAATATAGGGATTGATTCCGGCCACAAGGGCCCGACTTAATACATCGTCTTTTTTTGCGAGTCTTTTTTGCTCTTCCAGAGAGAGTGCAACACTGTCATGATTTTTACTAACGATTATTTTTCCGATTCGGTCGCAACATTTTACATCAGGAAACATGGGAAAATTATCATGCCAGGAAAATTCCATGGAGGGAAAACGTTCGATATCAATGGAAAATTCATTGTGATCCTGGATATTTCCCCGTGAATCGATATAATCCACCTTTTGAAGAAGATCATGACGATAGGTAAATCGATAGGTTCGATGCCGTTGTTCCAGATCCTGTGGCTCAATCGGGAAGAGACCCTGGGGAACGCCCCAACGCTCAATGTAATCCGTATAATATCGATATGTTTCACGATTTTCATTCCACGATACAATCGTATCGATAAATTGAGTGCATGAAGCATATCGATCCTTCGGATCATGGGAGAGCGCCTTTGCGATAACAGGCTGTTCTTCTTCTTCTATTCCGGACAAGTCAAGAATATGTTTTTCGCGTCCGTTTAATATGGCAAATGGAAATTTACCGGTTCTCAAATAGAACCAGGTTACCGCCAGGGAAAACTGGTCGGAATATTGGGTTACAAAACCTTCGTTTTCCAAACATTCCGGGGCCGCAAATGCGAAGGTGTGATTTTGCGATTTTTGTGTACCATGGTCCGATAGAATAACCGCAACACCAAGGTCTCCCACTTGAACGGAAGATCCTGTAATAAAAATATTCTCCGGCTTGATATCACAATGGGCAATAGGTGGTCTTTCCCGATTCTCTCCCGGAAAATTCAAAAAATCAATCGCTTTTGCAGCCTCTCGAAAATAATCGATTAATTCTTTAAGGGGTATTCCAGCCTTTCCCTGCTGCCGATATTCTTTAAAACAGTCGGCCAATGTTTTATCGGCCAGAGTCATTACTATAATAATAAGATCGTAGATCTCTGTTTCTGTGGAGGTTTTGTTCCAAAGACCGACGATTGAAACAAGATTAGGGTGTCGTATTCCCTTTAGTTTTTCCAACGCATTCAACTCGGTATTGGTTGTCTTTTGCTGTTTATTCAGAAACTTCATTGCAACAGGAAAACCTCCGGGACTTGACACCTTCCAGACTTCTCCGAACCCCCCTGCCCCCAATCGTTCCAATAGACGATAGTCGGTAATGATTTCGACTCCCGGCCTCAGATTTATCCGATTGACTGCTACCCTCTGATTCTGATCTTTACTATGCGTGGTAATAAAGCCCTGTTCCACCAGAAACGATAAATTACCTTGAGACAACAGATCCATCTTTATTAACTGTTTAATTCGTTTTAGAATTTCCTCCTGTTCCGTTTCTGATAAATCCTTTTTATTGTTATCGATAAACATTTCAGGAACCAGATTTGGATTCTGCTCAACACTATATTCCCAAAGATCAATATAATCATTCAATTTATCATTATTCATTTTATCATTATTCATTATTGTATCCAATCGCTTGAAATGTTTTGTGTTTATTCGTTTTGTACAGACTCTTTTTATAGGACATAGCCTTGTACTTCCAATATTTCGCATAAACACAATTTAGCATTGTTAATACGTCGTTTTACCGTACTCTCGGATATCTCGTACAATGCGGCTATTTCTTTACTGGTTAAATTTTCATAATAAATGAATTTAATGAGCTGACGTTGCTCCTCCCGGAGCTTTTGCATGGCGAAATCGACGGCATCGTGATATTCAATATATTGTAATGCATTATCATCTATCGCTTTGTCCCAGGATTCGCAGGCGTAATCTTCGTGCAATTCCTTTTTCGAGGTGGTACTATGGTTCCTCTCAAAACTGTTTTTACTACGGAATTGCCGGGCTAAATCGACTATTTCACGTTGAATACAGGTCGCCGCAAGACTGAAATAGTCTTTTTTGGTTTTCGGAAACGTTGTTTTTATGGCGCGAGACAAGCGAATGGCTATATTTTGGTATACGTCGTCCGTTTGACTCCAACGATGTACATATTTATTATGACTTAACTTGTTATGAATTATGGTATGAAGACGTTCCTGGGTAAATACCAATAATTCATTAAGTGATTCAGGCTCTTCCGGATTGAAATTTTGCAAGAGCTCGTTGAGTTGGACCGTATACGAAGGACTAATCATCGTTGAATATTTCCTATAAATGATTATACATGACAATAAATGAATAAATACGACAATAAATAATTAAACATAACAACATACAAACTGTAATGTACACCTATCATGTATTTGTATAATTTATCAGTTTTTACTTTTAGGATTATAACAAAATGAAATTCCTTTTACAAGATACCTTTTCTCTTTTATCCCTCCCTACAAAAACAGGGATGTTTAACGTTTTAAGAAAATTTGTATCGGCCATAAAATTTTGATTTGGCCGTACAGGAAGAAACATTTAAAAAATAATTTAATTTTATTGTCAGGGAGATTGTAAATTTATTCTTTATACTATTATTCTTTATACTATGATTCTTTATACTATGATGAAGAATAAAGATACAGGGAAAAGAAAAATAAACAGAAGAGTTGAAATGACAAAGAAGAAAAAGAAGGTTTTGACCGATTGGACAAGACGGCACCTGGAACTGCCCCTAATCTTCAGCGAGACCTAAAAGCAGACCGAGCCAACCAGGTATGGCAACGAATACAAATTACATGCCGTTATCTGTGTTCATCTGTGGTTTAAAATATCTATTTTTTGATGAATACAGATGAAATTGACCAGCCCGGAATAAAAGTTACACCCTTTTGTTATAAATTATATTTGTTATAAATTACAATTATCTTCCGATCATTCTATGCCCGTACAAGTTTTATCAGAAAAAAAACGATGGTCAAAAACAGAATCGCAAGATATGAAATTACAAGCCAAAGCGTTGGCCCCTTTAAATTCGATGTATATACGACAAGAATCGCCATTAATATCATCGTTTCCAACTTGATAGTCTGCAAGAGCGAAAACGAAGTCGAATAAACGAATGTTCTGTTTTTTTCAGTAATCTTGCAAGGAACATTCCAAAACCGTACAGGAATAAAGAGTACAATCGTCATCATCAGATAAACAAAAAGGGCAGTGCCCGGAACAACAAGAAGCTCCATCGGACTTCCCCAACGATTGGGAATTCCATTTATACCAAAATGAACAGGGACTTTCTCCGGCAGATAAAACCAGTACCAAAAGAAAAATACCATGATGAACAACAATATCAAAAAAGATACTATTTCCAGTCGGCGATGAACTTTGGTAAATTTTATCATTTTTACTCCTTCTCTTAACCACAAATAAACCCAGATAAATCACAGATAAACTCAAGGCCGTTATAAATCTCTTTTTTTCAAAACAGGCGCCCCCACCTGTTTTGTTCCTGTGAAAGAACCATGAAAGAACCAGAATATTAATGTTTTACCAACCAGTAATATCCGAAATTCCCATCATCAATACAAATCAACGTGGATCACCGATTTTCCGAAAATCAATTCCCATTTTTCTGCTGCTTTACGACACTCTCTTTAATCTCTAAACGTTCTTTATCCGCCAGGACCAAACGTTTTTTGAGATAATAAAGATACTCTTCCCGTTCCTTGTCCGTCCATGTATTCGCCTGGGTATAGGACCCACAGAAGGGAATCAGAAGATCAATCCAACAGGCAATCGTTCTCTTCTCCACCATACTGACATTAACATGATAATGGTCCGGCTCCAAATATTTCATCAGTTCACTTTTGGAAGATCCGGTATGATATGGAGGAAGCATTTCCGAACGACTTCGTACTTCCAGCCACTGAAGCCAACGACTTCCCTTAACCTTGCCATTATTTGTCAATGCGAGATAGGAGACTGTAAAATTCCGTTTGTAATCGTCGTCCGAAGAAACCTTCTGGTCATCAACACTCTTTACCGCGCCCGTCAAATTCAATGGAGAAGCTTTTTTCTTGTCCGGATTTGCAGTGTCGCCCGTATGACAGACCACACAATGGCGATCCAAAATTGGTTGAATCTCCTGAACATAACTGAATCCGATTACTTGATCCTTTGGATCGGCGGAGATCCTGGGGGCATTCACCCCTAAATAGTTTTGAACCGAATCAAGACAATTTTCCTTCTCCAAACGAGCGACGAACGGATGCTTTTGTCCGGTAACCAAACGTGGTATTTGAGGTACTTTTTTCAGAGCCATTGAACTCAAATGCTTCTCCTTCATGACTCCCGTCTCCAATTTATCTTCATGACATCCGAGACAGGCGAAAATTTCCCCTCCTTGTAAAGTCGACCAACTCCGCATCGTTTGAACACAATATCCATTATCATCCAAAAGCTGGAAATAGACCGGAGTGCGGGCCGGAACTTTAAAGGCGACACTACCATCTTCTTCAATGTTCACTTCCCCCAAAACATGTTTAACATCCCAACAACCATTATTAAACGAGATCGGAGTTTGGACAAGTCCACATTCCACTTCGCCCGCATTCGACCCTTTTCCCATTTTACCTGCCCGATATTCCAGGGCGACCACACGAAGTTTCTTAACCGTTCCCCGTGGTATTCCCTTTAAGCCGGGACCAAAATAAATGTCCTGAACAATATATGTTCCGTAATTATCCGCGGGATTGACCTTGGACGGCTTGACAACCGGGACATCACGTTCCTTAACCGCAATCGGCTGCCCACTTGAAATCCACCAATCAAAAGCCAATAATTCCCGCTGCCCATTTGCGGTCATATAATAGATACCGAAAGGTGGATTATAGGGACCGTCAATCGTTAACCAGCCCTCCGGACAAAAAGCGACCAGATAATTCTCCTCGTCAAAGGGATATGGATATTGATATTGAGGGCCCGATTGACCAAAAAAGTCGATTTTACGATCCATATATCCGACCGTCTTAATCGTCGATTTTTGCCTGCCCGGCGTACCATCCGGCGATGCGCCCGCAACATATTCGATACATTTTCCATCCTGCGTACCTAAAGTCCGGTCAACCAGCGCCAGTTTGCCTTTATGCGGGACATGGTGACCACTGATAATGGCAATAACCTTCGTGGAATCGGGAATGGGACGCGCCTGAATATAGGAGGCAGGATACATGGAATTATTACCACAATACTCCGTCTGCGCCGTACCGTCCGGATTCATCGTCATTAGAGGATGACAAAAATAGGCGTTTCGATCACTGTATTCCCAACGAGTAAACAAAACGCGTCCATCCTGCATTATTTGCGGATAATTCACGTCCAGTTCGTCATATGTTAAACGACGAATATTTTTTCCGTCCGCATTGCATCTATATAAATTCGTATTGGCATTTGGCCAGCAGTCGTTGATTTGAACATGACGGGTCGAAGAAAACATAATGTCCCCCGTCGGTGTAAAGGTCGGTTCGAAATCGGCACATGGGTATTTTTTCCCGTCGTATTCCGGTGTAAAAGTCAGTTGACGTACTTTACGATCCGCTATGGTCATTTGATAAAGATGATAATCATCGTCGCTAAAAGAATCCCGCATGGCAAACAGAAGTGTTTTTCCGTCCCAGGAAAGATTCGGATCGCGAATAACCCCATTCGGTTTTTCCAAAAGGACCTCGTGCTTTAATCCGCCATCTTCCAATAGCGTTATCATACACAATTGCGAGCCGGGACGACGTTCCGTCGTTGCATCATAATACTGCTCGTCAGAAACATGACTGATTCCGGTCAACCCTTCCGTACCACCGAAAACAAAATGCTTCGTATAAATAATACGGTCGGTTTCATCACGGAGAAATTCCAGTCGTAATCCCCTTCTCTTTTCACAGGCCTTAAAATAGAGTTGTTTCCAACGTTTGTCCATTCCGGGAACGTTATTCTTCAATAAAACTTCTTTTTCCGATCGGTACGGGCCGGCCGCGTCATGAATGTCCAGCTCGGCAAGAACATTATCCATCATGGCCTGTTCCGTTTTGGAATCATTTGGCGACGAAAAACATTTTTTAATGTCCAGACCGTGATCCTGCATGATCCAGTCTTTATGAAGACGGTCCAAAGGAAACGCCATATCCGCAGAATTCCGAATCATTAAGTCGTCCGGAACCTGGGTCAAACATCGAACCTCCGCTATTTGTGTGTTGTAATGAATCTCGTTATTGGAAACACCTTGCCGGCGGTTGCGCAACTGATATGTTCGGTTAACCTGAACAAATATATACCGGACCTGTACCGGTTTCCATAAAACACAAACCGAATGTGAACTGTTACTCGATAAAAGTTCTTCATTTTCCTTCAATAAACGCCGATTCGTTTTGCCATGTTCATCATCACAAGAATAAATAGTGACATTTCGAACCGATAGCGTTCGCCAACTATTTGGCGAAACAAATCGAATTCCCTGAATCTCCATTTTCTTCCCCAGATCGAGGACAAAATGGGAAGTTATCGGCTCCTGCGCATAGGGTGGATTCGTATTGGGTCTGTTTCCAGTTCGAGTTGTATCCAACAGACAGGCATATGTATTGAGATTGTCGTCCAACATCTTGTCCGGAGCAAAAGTCTCCAGAGCCTCGGGAGTCTTGTAATAATCACCATCCGTCCATACCGAAACAGGACGTATTTCACCATTGTCGCCCGCCCGTAGAGAAGAGACAAGACTTCCAGCAATCATCAAGGTAAAAAGAAAAAGATAACGGTAAAATCGAGAATCGAAAATTTCTTTTAGAACGATTCCCATTTCTCTTTTTATTTTCATTTGTAATATCTCCACTTTTAACTATCCACTTCTTCCAAACGTTCCAATTCTTCTTCATATTTTTGTCGATCGATATTATCCAGCATACGTCGTTTTCGATTTAACGAAGTCGCCATCATATCGTTATAGATATTGATATCCCGAACAATCTGAAAATCATACATACCCACACAAAGAAAATCGGCCCCCCCTTCCATAGCGAATTTAAAACCATCATTAGGCATAACAGCACCGGCGGCCAGTGTTTTAAACGCAATCCAAGGCTCCGAACGAGTTTCCATAAAGGCTTTTGTATCGTCCGGTTTTCGACAGAAGACATTATCATGTTCCTCCGCATGACGCGCGGACCAATATGCAAGAGGATGATAGGTCTTCATCCAGAAATCAGGCTTGATGCCTTTTTCCGCAATACTCTTTAACGTCTCAATCCGATGGGACCCAAGCCCCGCCTGGATCCGGGCATCCCGAACAAGAGTTAAAAATTTTTCCAAAACGTCGAATTGTTCATTTTTGACCAGTCGATCACATGTTTCGCCATGAAGATACATTGCTACAGCCCCACAATCAATCGTTCGTTTAACCGCCTCGAAATCCTGTGGACATTGGGCAACAAGCTGGATTTTCCCGTTCGTCCATTTCCAATAGTCAAGCATCATCTGATTCATATTCCAATCACCGAGAAACGCGTTAATCCCACATTCTTCCGCCAACATGAACGTTTCAATACATTTATTTTGCGTATGATAGGCACGAACCAACTCGGAAACATAAATCAGATCCCTGGAATGGGCATAACCACCAATTAAATTTCCACCCAAAATAATTCGACTCAAGGTTACATTGCCCAGCTTGGCAAGAGGAATTTTCGACTTGAGCTGACCACGATCAGGTTTTTTAAAAGAAGTTCGAGTCGCCCCAGAAACACCATCCGGTTTCTCCTGACTACTATTCGAACCCTGAATAGCCCCTTTATTTTGATCTTCGTGCATGGCTAAACACTGCTCTTCATAACTTCCGGCTAAAGACAACGAAATGGCCGTCGTTGTCCCACCAATCGCCATTGACTTTAACAGATCACGCCGTGATGTCTTCTTCTCGTTTGAATTATCCATATATTCTCCTTTTTCGATACCTTGATTATTTTTCCGGAATCAGTTTTCCGTTTTTAAGAACAAGAGGAACCAATTCCGCCGAGTGTTTGTCTTCTTTGGTTTTAACAATACGCGCCTGTAAAATTCGCGGTTCGCCTTCCGATGATTTTGGTAGTGAAATCGCACCGACAGAAATATCTTCCGCATGTTCTCCAATCAAATTAAATTTTTCATCCATCTGAACCGTGGGTTTACCCGACCGATTATAAAGCCCAAACCAGAAAAATCCGTTGGACCATGTTATCGTCTGAACACCATACCATGTCCAGCCCGGAACCTTCTTTTTATCGACCAGTTTGAAATCGGGCGTATAAACTAAAATAACATTGGAGTTGATATCGGTCTCCCGACCTTTGTCGTCACCCACATAAAAATGACCGTTGTGATAATCAATTCCATCCAAACCAACAGTCGTGTCCTCCAAATGATATTTTTTTACCAGTTCCAGGTCGTCACATCGATAGATATAAATGTTTGGATCATATTGATTCGCCCCTTTCTCCGATTTGTGAAGAATGGCCGCCGTTACATAAAGATTGTTGTTATAAACACATAAATCTCCATGGTGCATGGCTACATCTTTTTTTACAAGGACCTTGCCCGTCCAATCCGTTTTATAGAGAATGGTCGTAAAACTCCAATAAATATAATCTTTATCGGCAGTGACCCCCTGAAGATGATAGGGAGAATCACCCTGACAACGAATTCGCTCCGCACTCCTAACGGATGCCGCTAACAATAATATCAGTAACAAAAATACAATGTAACTCCTTAATAGGACGATAACTTTTTTCATTTTAATTATTCCTGTATTAACATTATTAATATACCAAACAGGTATAATATACCAGACAGGTATATTATTACATAAAGAACCACACACTGTCCCTGAAATCACAAATGTTTCCAAAATCTATAAACAATTATCGATTATACTCAAGGTCGTTATAGAAGCCTGTTTTCCAAAACAGGCGAGACGTCTGTTTTGGAAAATGCGGACGAGACGTCCGCGCTCCCTGAAAATACCGAATTTATAACGTCATACAGTATAAAAAACATTGTTGTCATCCCCCGGCAACCAGGAGATCCACAATGCCTACATCCCCGATTCCCGGATCGAAAACAGTCCAGTTAAAATTCCATTCAATAATATCATACCATAGCAAGAATATAGATGTCAATCAGTCTTCGAAAAATGAATAGAAGTACAGCTATCGTTCAGAACAATACGAGAACAGGCCGGAGTTATGATTTTTTGTCCATCAGAAAAAGGAGATTCCGTTCGAACCGTATCTTCATCGACCAGAACAACGATAACAATTTTATTTTTATTGGCCATATCGATAACGGTGTCTTTATCGATAAAAATGGTTTTTTGAGCTTCAATAGCAAGAACACGAGCCCCAGCCTCAACCATGGTTTCGATGGTCCCCGGCCCGAAGGTGGGAACGTCAAACCGCATATCCTGATGCGGCTTTGCCACTTTAACAACGGTAAAACCGTTACGTCCGCATAATTGCCCGGCCCGTCGAATCGCTTCATCGGTTCCTTCAATCGCCTCAACGGCCAAAACAGCCTGATTCTTAACGGAAACCGATTGGCCAATATCCAAACGTCCCATTTCACGAGCCAGTTTCCAGCCGAAACAGATATCCTTCCATTGCGCGGAATCAGGTCCACGTCGCGTTAAAATTTGTCGTTGCACAAGTAACTCCGGAGCAAAATCGGTTCCAGGTAACAGATGAATTCCCTTCCGTTCAAAAGCGTCCACAACAGTCAATAACAGGGAATCATCTTTACAATCTTTCGTTCGTAGAAGAAAATGTGACATAAACATATAAATCGTAAAACAGTCGGGGCATTGCCGCCAGAGGAATCCGGGTCCAAACAGTAGTTTTTTGTGAATTTTTCCGGCCATGGTTGCTTCCTGTATTCCATATTTTTTGAAGAAACGCGCCGCAGCCCCAAATCGAGCCAACCCACTCCATTGAAAGACATCACAAATAGAAGCCAATTCCGGATCGGCATGATTATAAACCCCCAAACAATAGACTTTATGTCCGACACGTTTCATTTCCCGTGCCAAGAGGACGGGGTATCTGCCCCATCCCGCAATTAAACCGTATTTTTTTCCGGACCCACCCCCCGATAAAGAAGAGGCGTTCTCCATACATTTTTCGTCCTCTCCTCTTCCAGTCACATTTATTCTCCCAATTTTTCTAAAATAAATTCGATCTGTTTCTGCATGGTACGAAATTCCTGCCGCATCTCCGGTAAACGCGATAAAGCGACCTGCATCTTCATCTGCTGTTTCTCCGGAGTAGCCGGAATACCAACCACACGAGCCCCTGGCGGCACTTCCGCCATAATACCTGCCATGGCTCCAATAACAGCACCATCACCAATATGAATATGATCGCGAACACCAACACGCCCTGCCATAACAACATAATCCCCGGTCGTAGTACTTCCGGCAATACCAACCCCGGCACAAATCAAATTATAACGGCCCAATCGACAGTTATGCGCCACCATGACCAAATTATCCAATTTGGACCCTTCTCCAATAACCGTCGAACCATATGTCCCCCGATCAATTGTGGAACAGGCCCCCACCTCAACATTATCTTCCAAAACAACATTCCCCAATTGACAGGATAAACGATGGATTCCGGATGATGATTCATACCCAAAACCATAGGCCCCAATAACACAATTGGCATGTAAAATGCAATTTTTACCAATTTGACTCTGTTCATATAAAACGGCATTCGGGAAAATAACAGTACCCTCTCCGATTTTCGAGCCGTCCAGAATCACAACGCCGGCATGGAGAACAACGTTTTTTTCCAAAACAACATCTTCCCCCACAACAACGCCAGACGCCAAACGAACGGAGGGATCAACAAGAGCACTATCGGCAATCGTCGCATTTTTTGAAATGCCGGGTACAAGGTTTGTTCGAGCAGGTCGGAAAAATAACGTTATTTTTTCAAAAGCAGCCAAAACGTCCTTAACCTGAATCGTCGGACATAAATCAGTGGTAAACCCTTCCGGAACGACAAGCGCTCCAGCCTTTGACTGCTTTAAGGCACGTTGCATCGTCTTGTCGGCAGTATAAAACGATATTGTATCGGCTTCGGCCTGATGTAATGGGGCCACGTCTGTAATTGTAATCCCAACGTCTCCCGTTAAAAACCCGTCTGTCAAATCCGCCAATTCCTTCAGTGTCGCTGTTTTCAATGAAAAGCCCCTTTTATTACGATTGCGGTTAAGTTTGTTTGTTTATTCCACCAGTTATCTGTGATTTTAAAATTTCACCACTATCTATTCGTAAAATAAATCTATTCGTAAAATAAATCTATTGGTGAAATAAAAGATCTATCGAAAAATACGAGCAGAACGCCCGTATTCCGGTCTGATATTATTTTTCTTCTTCAACGGTCTTTTTGACCGGCAGTTTTTTCGTGATGATTTCGTCTTTAAGCCGCTTCAAAAAGACGTCGAGTGGAAAAGCCCCCAATTCCCCCTCTTCACGAGAACGAACGGCAACGGAACCTTCCTCCTCCTCTTTTGCCCCCACGACACAAAGATAGGGAATCAAATCGTATCGGGCATCACGAATTTTAGCCCCGATTTTTTCCGGACGCAGATCCATGGAAGCACGAATACCAGCCAGACGCAGTGTTTCCAGAACTTTTTTTGCATAGGCGTCAAATTTCTGACTAACCGTCAGGACACGAACCTGCATGGGAGAAAGCCATAATGGAAACGCTGCGGCGAAATGCTCAATTAAAATACCGGTGAAACGTTCGAACGAACCAAAAGGAGCTCTATGAATCATAACCGGACGATGCGGTTTATTATCGGCACCAACATATTCCAGATTGAACCGTTCTGCGGAAGGAAGATTGTAATCCAATTGAACAGTACCCAACTGCCATTTTCGACCAAGACAATCGCGGACCATGAAGTCGGCCTTCGGTCCATAAAAAGCGGCTTCCCCCTCGACTATTTCCAACGAAGGAAGATTCATTTCCCGACAAACCTTTTCCAGTGCCGCTTGTGCCTTCTTCCAATGTTCCGGATCGCCAACATATTTATCACTAACCCAATCACGAAAACTGAGACGAACTTCATAATCATTAAAGCCCATTGTACGGAAGATCATTAAGGTCATTTCAATACAATTTTTGAACTCTTCTTCCACTTGTTCTTCCGTACAGAAGATATGGGCATCGTCCTGGGTAAAGCCTCGAACCCGAGTCATACCACTTAATTCCCCCGACTGCTCAAATCGATGGACATTACCGAACTCGGCCAAACGCAGTGGTAAATCCCGATAACTGCGCGGCTTGAAATTATAGGCCATAATATGTAACGGACAGTTCATGGGACGGAGCAGATATCGGGCACCATTGTCCACAACCATCGGAGGAAACTGACTGTCGGCATAATAGGGATAATGTCCGGATGTTTCAAATAATTCCACACGACAAATAACCGGAGAATAAAGAGGATGATAATCGCGTTTGATCAGTTCACCATAAATGAAGTTTTCAAGTTCACGTCGAATGACGGCTCCATTGGGAAGCCAGAGAACAAGTCCACTTCCAATATTCGGATCGACCATAAAGAGTTCATGGCGTTTTCCCAAAATCCGATGATCCCGTTTTTTGGCTTCTTCGACCTGTACAAGCCAGGCATTCAATTCTTTTTTATCGAAGAAGGCAGTTCCATACAAGCGCTGTAACTGTTGACGGGACGCATCTCCCTTCCAATAGGCACCCGCCACAGACATGACTTTAAAAGCGGCAATCGACTTCGGAGACGGAATATGCGGTCCCCGGCACAGATCGAGAAATTCCCCCTGACGATAAAAAGAAACAGTCTCTTCAGCGGCTAAACCTTCCTCCAGATGCTCAACCTTGAGAGTCTGCCCCATCTCCTTCAGCATTTTAATAGCATCATCGCGTTTCATTTCTATTCGCTCAAATGGCTCGTCCTCTTTAATAATCTTCGCCATTTCCATTTCAATTTTAACGAAATCGTCTTCGGTAAAAGGAGTTTCCTTCCAAAAATCATAATAAAAGCCGTTTTCCACAGTGGGACCGAATGCCAACTGAACATCTTTATACAGGCGCATAACCGCCCGGGCCATAATATGGGCTGCCGAATGACGCATAATCGCTAGTGCTTCCACGTCCTTCTTCGTTAACAGACGAAGTTGAATCGTACCAGCCTCGGGTAAAAGATAATCGGCGGAGACCTGCATCTGGATCGGATGTCCCGATTCGTCCTTCTCTCCGTCTCGGGTCACGATCGCCGCAAGGGTCGCTTTGGCCAGCCCGGCTCCTATTTCTGCTGCTATCTCGTTGACATGGACTCTTTTCTCGTAACACTTCTCTGTTCCATCCGGAAGAACGACTTTCAACATTTTATACTCCCTTTATGAATGTTGTTGGGCCAACCCAAAAAAATCAATATATCATGAATGTCAATCACACAAAAACCAACACTTCAATAAACTTTATAATTATACCTCTTTTTTCTGTTTTATAAAGGGCCGTTCTTGAAACCCGTTTTATCATCCGCAAAACTATTTTTTCACACTATTTTTTATTGACATAGGAACTTTATTGGAGATGGTAATAAATCCGCACGGTAACATTTCCAAACAATCACAATCAGTGAATGTACAGTCCATTATTAATATCTATTATTAACATCTATTATTAATATCGTATTATATTAGCCGTGTCAAGTGTTTAAAGTGAATACTCCGACCAACTTCAAGTCAAGGATACAATATTCAAAGATACAATATTACAGCATTATTTATAGACAATTCCCTGATATTTTGAAAAAATTAATAATAACGATCTTGAAGTGAAGATGTTTTCAGGATAAAATCATTTAAGAGTTTTGAACTCTATAAAATATATAAACAATTATCATTCGGAGATAATCAGATGAAAAAGATAATCGAATTATTGATTTGTATTTTTTCGACCTCGATGATTTATGGAAATGAAACGGTACGAATAGAGTCCTATCCTGAATTGAACTGGCAGATAACAGCCGGTCGAGTTGAAATGGACGAACAGAATAAAACAGCTTTTGATCCATTAACACCGAACAGTCCAGACGCGATCTGGTATGAATCACCATTCTGGTGGTCAGCACACAGTTGGTGTCGTGTCGGGAAGAACTGGCAGCATCCGGGCGAAAATATGCCGTCTGTCCGTTGTTTTACAGTTCCCCAGGATGGTGAACTTCTATTGTCCGGAACGGTAAAAAAACTCCATCTCGCCCCGGAAACCGATGGTATCGTTGCTATAATACGACATAACGATAATGTAATCTGGACAAAGGAAATTGCAGGTGGAGATGGAAAAGGTATCGACTATTCCTTAACCGTATCCGCTAAAAAGGGTGATAATCTACGATTTATCGTTTCACCACAGAAGTCAATCGTCTGCGATACCACCGGCTGGGATCCGAAAATTACCTGGAAGAATGATCCGAAAAAGATCTATCGTGCTTCAGACGCGTTTGCCCTTAAATCAGTAAATAAAGAAGGAATGGAGTCTTCTCCCTGGTCCTATGAAAAAGAATTTTCACAAAAGAACAGTATGGCCCCCTTCCCGAAGGGTGTCGATTCCAATTTTAGTTTAATGATTCAATACGAATGGATTCGCGAAGATGGTATCGTTCCGGAAAATGCCGAATCCTTCTTAAAGGCGGCACAAAACCATCTCGCGAAAACGGAAGTGCTTTTAATCGATCTAAAGGATGAATGGGATGAAGTGACTGTGGAAAAAAAACAAATTCGATTCAAACAGTTATCCGAAGAACTAGGCAAGGTTTCGAAGACGGATCTTCGTGGTTCCGAACTGATTTACGCGAAGATTCGTGGATTCAAGCGGCAACTCGCATTTTCGAACCCCCTGCTTAAATTTGGAGAACTCCTCTTCTGTAAACGGCGCCCAACTTCCTATAGTCACCTTGTGGCACAATATCTTGGCTGGCGAGCCCGCTCAGGTGGAACACTATGCGTTTTAAAGGAACCAGGAAAATCGCTGGAATGTAGAGATATTATCGGTAAACAACTCCCCCTGGGAAATTTTCTGGAACCCAAACTCTCCTGGGACGCTAAAAAAATCGTCTTCTCCTATGTAAATTTAGCCAATGAAAAAATATATGATCCCTATAAAGTCCATTATAGCGATCCCGACGAAGGATTTTTCCATGTCTATTCTGTTAATATCGACGGAACAGACCTCCGACAATTAACACAAGGCTCCTATGACGATTTAATGCCGAACTGGCTTCCGGATGATGATATAGTTTTCAGTTCAACGCGTCGTAAAGGATACGCGCGATGCTTCTGGTGGGGATTCGGACGACGTTGGAACGTCTATACAACCTATCGAATGAAACCTGATGGAAAAGAGATCAAGCAATTGTCCTGGCACGATACCAATGAATGGTTTCCGACCTCTTCCCATAACGGTCAGATCGTCTATGCACGCTGGGATTATATTGATCGGGATGCGGTAACACATCAAAATTTTTGGTCGATGCGTCCGGATGGGACCAATCCCCAAGCCGTTTGGGGAAACGCGACACCATCTCCCCATTGTACCTTCCAGGCAACTCCGATTCCCAATTCACAAAAATATGTCTTTACAGCGTCTGCCCATCATACAGTAACCGGAGGTTCTCTTGTTCTACTTGATCCGGGAGCCGGTGTTGACGGAGAACAATCACTCCATCGAATTACTCCTTCCGTACCATTTCCGGAATCAGAAACACGGGATATAAAAGAGTTTTACGATTCGCCATTTCCATTATCCGAAAAATATTTCCTGGTCTCCTATAGTCCCTGGCCGATTCGCTGGGAAGGAGATCAACCCAATCTGGATAATGGATTGGGGATTTACCTGTATGATGTTTTCGGAAACAGGGAGTTGATCTGCCGTAATTCGAAAATTGGCTGTACGAACCCGATTCCAATTCAGGAACGTCCCAAACCCGGTTTATTAGCAAGTCTTCTTCCGACGAAGGAAGTTCCCGACTATGGTGAAATGACGATAACCGATGTCTATCAGGGACTCGGTTCCGGAATTGAACGGGGTAAAATCAAGGAGATACGAATCGTTCAAATTCTGCCGAAAACGACACGTGATGCCGACGATCCGGCTATTGGTCTGGCAGGCGAGGAAAATGCCCGAGTCGTTCTCGGAACAATTCCGGTTGAGAAGGACGGAAGTGCCTTCTTTAAAGTACCTGCCGAAAAACCATTTTTACTTCAGGTTCTGGACGAAAAAGGATATGCCTATCAAACAATGCGGTCACTGACCTATCTCCAGAAGGGAGAACGTGTTTCCTGTACAGGCTGTCACGAGACGCGCGAAAGCTCGGGCTATTCCGTAAAATCCGGACTTCCGGGTACCTTTGGCGCAGAACGCCCCCTGGCCATGCGTCGGGAATCATCACAAATCGATCCTGGTAAATTGGGAGGAAGAGCGTTTTCCTATGTGGAAACGGTCCAACCAATACTCGATCGTCATTGTGTCTCCTGCCATAATGATAAACAGACGGACGGAGGTGTGAATCTAACAGGACAGCCGGAAGGAGCCTTTACGAAATCCTATATAACACTCTGTCGTAATAAACAAGAATTTTGGGGTGATAATGGTAAACAGCCGGAACGTCTGGCCAAAGCACTTGTTCCACGATTCGGAGGAAGAAATACGATTCAAATGACCGAGCCGGGAGGAAAATATGGTGCTCTTGGAAGTCATTTTATGACTTTAATTAATAAAGGTCATGAAAAAGTCGTTCTTTCTTCCGAAGAAATACGAATGCTGGCAGCCTGGATCGATTTAAACGCCGTTTTCTATGGTGTCTATGAAAAAGAAGAACAGGAAAAACAGCGTCGCGGTGAAATTGTTGCCATTCCGGAAGTACAATAGCAGTTGACCTTGACTTGTCAAAATATAAAAAAGAGGGTATACTATAAAATTAAACTGGAGATGTTGAAATTAGATATCTCCAATGTATAATGTATTAGGAAATAAACATCTTGACCGATTTTAGAAAACGGATGGTATAAATATGGCGCTTCGTTCGGAAAAAGACGACGATCTATTCAATAACAGTTCCATGTCATTTGGTGAACATCTAATAGAACTGCGTCGTTGCCTGCTAAATGCGATTTACTGGTTGGTCGGTGGATTTATCGTGGCTCTGATACCATGGGGATCCTACAGTCCTTCCTTGAGTTCCTTAATGGTCGATCTGATACAGCACCCACTACGAAGTGCGCTGGAAGATTATTATATAAAAAAGACAGAAAAAAAATATGACGATTATTTTCAGAATTTAGGTTTTGAAGGCAAAATTCAAACACTAGCCAAGGAACATCACATGATTCCCGAAGAATACTGGATGTTTCCCGACAAACAGAATAAATTAATGCCGACCGTTCCAGATAAAAACAAAATGGTGGTCAATCCGAAGAATCCGGAAGAAAATACATCGTCGACAGTACCAGAGTCCACAAAAGATGCCGATCCGGTAGAAATAGCGGCTTCGAAACCGGTTCGAGTTGTATTATGGAAGAAGATGGCGGACGATTCGCGATTTCGAACGAAATCGCTTTCAGCACCGGAAACGTTTGTTATTTATCTGAAGGCGGCTGTTTTCCTTGGAATTCTACTCGCATCTCCGGGAATTTTTTATAACTTCTGGAGTTTTGTTGGCGCAGGCCTCTACGCGAAGGAAAAGAAAATGGTCTATCGTTTCCTGCCTATGAGCGTTCTCCTCTTTATCTGTGGTTGTTGTCTTGCCTTCTTTGTTATTTTCAAAATGGTCCTGGAATTTCTGTTTGAATTTAACGCGAGTATGAATATCGATCCGGATCTTCGTATTTCTGAATGGCTTAATTTTGCCTGTATACTTCCAGTTGCGTTTGGAGTAGGATTTCAATTGCCTCTGGTTATGTTTGCGTTGGAACGACTTCATATCTTTACGATTCAGATGTATTGGGCACGATGGAAGGTCTCCATTTTTGTAATCGCGTTTCTCTCCATGATGTTCACACCACCGGATCCCTGGAGTATGATCTGTTTATTGACTGCTTTAATTATCCTCTATTTCGGGGGTATATTCCTGTGCTGGCTCTTCCCTTCACCGAAGAGCGCTTTTGAAATAGAAGATGAAGAAGAAAAAACAAAAGAGCCGGACAAGGCTTGATAATAGTAGGGAATTCGGGTATTCTGCCCGAAATTTTCCGGTTGATATTAGTTTATAACAGTACCTTTATTTTTTCGAAGACAGGTTGAAAATGAATATGGATTTTGTTCCGAAACATAATTTTTTTGTTGGTATAGACTCCGATGGATGTGCATTCGATACAATGGAACTCAAGCATAAAGAGTGTTTTGCCCCGAATACAATTTATCATTGGCATCTTCAAAGTATTAGCAAGTATGCCCGAGAAGCTATTGAATTTGTCAATCTTTATTCCAAGAGCCGTGGAATCAATCGATTTCCCGCATTGATTGAAGTTCTGGAATGGTTGCAAAAACGTCCGGAAGTCAAGGCACGAGGAGTAAAAATCGAGATACCGCAGGAAGTCGTATCCTGGATGAACTCGGAAACAAAATTAGGGAATATTACGCTAGCGGAAAAGGTCAAGGAGACGAACGATCCCGTTTTGACAAAGGCTCTAAAATGGTCTATTGAAGTCAACGAAACAATCGATAAAATAGTAGGAGAAGGTGTTCCGCCATTCCCGTTTGTACGTGAAAGTTTGCAGAAATTACGGGGCAAGTCGGATATAATCGTAGTCTCCGCAACTCCGCAGGCGGCCCTGTTTAAAGAATGGGAAAATCAGGATCTGGCCCAATACGTTCAAGGTATTTGCGGACAAGAGGCGGGAACGAAAAAGCAATCGTTACATTGGTCGGATCAATATCCGGCGAATCATTCCTTGATGATAGGTGATGCTCCGGGTGATTATAAAGCGGCAGTTGCCAATAACGCATTATTCTTCCCCATCAATCCGGGCGAAGAAGAAAAGAGCTGGGAACGTTTTTATCATGAAGGAATCAATCGATTTCTGGAAGAAACATTTGCCGGTGATTATCAGAAGGAACTCCTGGACGACTTCGATAAACATCTTCCGACACTTCCTCCCTGGAAAATTGAAGATTGAATAATACCGAATAGCAGTGGAAAAGCATCATGAAATGTCCATTTTGTCGAGAAGACAATGATCGAGTATCCAATACACGTTTGAGTGACGATGGTTTTGTAGTGCGACGGCGCCGAATTTGCCTTTCATGTATGCGGCGTTTTACAACGTATGAACGAATAGAAGTAACCAATGTTCGTGTTATCAAACGGGATGGAACCCGAGTCCCGTTTGATCGCATGAAGTTACGGGAAGGATTGGAACGTGCCTGCTGGAAACGGCCGGTTAGCGAAGCACAAATAACCGGACTGATCGCCGAACTGGAAACACAAATTGAAAGCGATGGCGAGACGGAAGTTGATACCAATTACATTGGCGAAAAAGTCATGTCGCTTTTAAAAAATCTGGACGAAGTCGCCTACGTGCGGTTTGCAAGTGTTTATAGAAGGTTCAAAAATATACAGGATTTTGCCAACGAACTGGAACCCATGCTGGACGAACGTCATGAACAGAAACTTGATAAAAAGGTCAATAATCCATAGTCGTTTGAGAATCATGAATCAACTTCCATATTTAACCCGTAGAAGGAACAATTGTAATGTCGAATGATATATTAAAAGGAGTTGAAGGGATATTAAGAAGAGAAGTTCCACTAGCCATGCATACCTGGTTGCAGATGGGTGGTTCTGCTGAATATTATGCGGAGCCGAATTCGCTTGAAGAATTGACCGCTTTATTAAAGGCAGCCCATGAAGCACATCTTCCTATTCGTATCCTTGGAACAGGTTCTAATCTCTTAATTTCTGATTCGGGTGTACCCGGTCTGGTTATTCGTTTGACGGCTCCTGTCTTTTGTGATATTCAACTGGACGTCCCCTATATCTGTGCAGGTGCAGGTGTACGACTGGGCCGTTTGATTACAAGTTCCGTCTACGCCGGTTTGGCCGGTCTGGAAGGAATGATCGGTATTCCCGGTACGGTTGGTGGTGCCATCGCACAAAATGTATCGACTAGTGACGGTCACCTCGGTGAACTGGTGGATCGTATTCGAATTATTACCTTTAATGGTGAAATACAAGAATTGAGTCAGGATGAAATTGCGTTCGATTACCACAGTTGCAGTATTAACAATGCGGTAATTATCGCTGTCAGGTTTGCCCTGGAAAAGGAATCGACCGACGAATTGAGTCGCCGTTTACAGAAAAACTGGATTGTCCGCAAAAAAACAGAGCCGGGAGGATTTTTAGGGGCAGCCCGATTATTCAAGGACCTGCGCGGAGTCGAACCCGCCGATCTGATCGAAAGTGTCGGTCTTAAAGGAACAAGAATCGGCGGTGCCTTTATTAGTGAACGAAATGCCAATTTCGTCGTCGTGGAACCAGATTGTTCCTGCACAGACGTCAAACGACTAATTCAATTAGTGGAAGGACAGGTTCGCGACCGTTGTGAAGTCGATCTGGAATTGGAATTGGAGCTCTGGTAATGATCTCCGTTCTTAATATTATTTCAAGATATTATTTTAAGGAATATGCTCTACCGCAATTTTGAGGTGTTTTCAGGAACGAATAACACCTGCTATTGTAATCTTGGACATTAATACACCTTAAACTTCTATGATTTTAAACTTCTGTGATTTTAAACTTCAGTGATTTTAAACTTCAGTGATTGGACTCTTCATGACAGAAGTATCCCCACCCTATCTGTTTATCGCATTTCTAATTCCGGTTATGCGTACATCCACGATTTGACATTGGAACATTAGTCATACATGACAAATTTCAGGGACAGATCTTCCATTAGTATTTTGTTAAAGGGGCATGAAAACTATTTTTTGGAAGTCTCTTTCTCTTTAACGTTTTTTAAATCCTTGTTGATTGGAGTCCCCGTCGCAGATGATTTTTTCGAGGTTGCGATTCCGGACATAACGACCGGATTACCATAAATAGTTTCATTTGCCGGAGGAGCATAAACTTCTTCGTCGTTGCCAAATGCGTCCAACGGACCAGGCCGCCGAACAACCGGAGCGGTCTTCAATCGTGGTTTAATGGCCAGCCAGTCAGAACCTTGAAATACAGGATCCTCTTCCGCGCGAATATCATCACTCCCCATATAGGGACACATCGTATCCACCCAAACAATAATACGCTGTAATTCAATTGGTGACAGTTTAACATTGTAATGTTGCGGCTGACAATATTTATTGACGAGACGACTGGCGTAGGACAATTTCTCCATGGGCTTTGGAGTGGTATATGCGGCGGGATCGGTCGTATAAAACGCTTCGACCAGAATTGTATCCGCGATTCCAAATCCGGGCGGTTCTTTATCAAGTTCTTTTTCCATTGCACCATTCCAGGCATTACGTTTTCCGGGGCGGACAACAGACTGAGGTCTGGCCCAGCCGGGATTTCCGACCAGGGTTACATATGGTTCCTTAAAATGAAGAAAACCGGGCCGTAGGGTCGTGTCAAAAACATTTTTAGCCTCGCCATTCCCGGAATGACAGGAACTGCAATGTTTATCGAGAACAGGTTGAACATAACGTTCGAAACTAACGGAAATATCGTTCCAATCGGGAGGTGTTATTTTCGAAGGTTCGCGTAAAACAGCAATTGAACGCAACTGAGGCGATGGGGTTGTTATTTGAGACGCGTGACATCCGAGACATCCCCTTCTCTCGCCAGGCATAACGCCAGTAAACGACCGCATCGTCTGAAGACATTTTCCGTTTTCGTCAAGTAACTGAAAATGAAGAGCAACTCCACTCGGTGCATAGAACGCGACGGACCCATCTTTTTCTATCGGAACCGTTCCCAATATCCGTTTAACACCCTCGGACTGTACCATCGAAACGGCAGGTCCGGTGGAAATATACGGACGCTGATTCCATAATGTATACGTTTTCGGCTCAATATTCAGAATACGCAAATATTTAGCCTTGTCCTTGAGTTCCGGTGGGGCATTGTCGTAAACGTTATTACTGTAAATAATACCTGGGGCGGCCTTTTCTCGCTCCTCCTTCCCGGGCCATTTGACTCGATCGACAATAACAGGAGGAACCGGTCGGGTTCGAATCGGCTGGGCGTAAAAAATATGATTCATTCCTTCATAGATCAATTCACGATTACCATCGGTATCCATTAACAAAAGAACATATTTTCCATCATTACCTCCTCCCCGATGGGCGGAGACGAGAAAATCGGTATCAGACAGAGGATAGGGAGAATCGTAGGCATCATAGGCACCAGATCGATGATAAACCGCTGATTCGATAGGATCGACTGGACCATTACCTGTCTCCGGCCACGTTATTTCCGAAGTTATTTTTGTCAAACCGTCTGGGAAATTAAGACCCTTTGTCGGATCAATCATACCAACACTACCGGAAAACCAGTTATGATGTGCACTTCCGGTAAACATCAAACGTTGCGAATTTGGAATGGCGCGAACATCCTTCGGTAAATCAGGCCAAACAGACTGATTTCCCCATAAAACCTGCGTCTGTGTTCCATCAGGATTCATTGTCCACAAACTGACACAGCGCCAGAGTGGTTTATCGGTATATTCCCATCGAGAAAACACAATTCGACCATCAGGTAAAAGCGACGGCAGATAGTCGGGTTCATTATTTCTGGATATCAGATAGAGGTCAGAAGAATCCAGTTTCATTCGAGCCAGAACAAAAGCGTTGGTTGGCGGCATACATCGAACATATGAATATCCACGCGTCGTTGAAAAGGCCAAATGCTGACCATCGGGCAGATAGATTGGATCAAAATCGTCGAACAGACCTCCCGTCAACTGACGAACGTTTTTCCCGTCGATTCCGATTTCATAGAGGTGAAAAGATTTTTCGTTATGTGGTTTAAAACTGACCAGGATCCGCTTCGCATCGAAGGAGAGATCCGGACGCCAGAACGATCCAGCCAAGGGCTCCTCGGGAAGAAGTTTTTTCTGTTTCCCCGAAGGAGAAAGACCGGTCAACGTCATTAGACGACCACCGGGAACTGCCATATAACCAAGTCTATGCCTTGTTTCATGACGCCATTCGCTCCCTTGGGGATAGGGCATATCCACGTATAAAATAGAATTGAAGTCAATGACCGGATTTTTAAAGAGGATACGTCGTTTGACATGACGAACCTGAAAATAGAGTTCGGAGTCTTCCTGAACCAGATTCATCGCTTTTACGGTTAATTTACCCAATTCATCAAGTTCAGTGGAAAAATCAATCCCGCTATCTTCGATTCTGGCAGCCACTTCTTTTGTCCATTGAATCTCCTGAAGAATTCGTTCCTTGGTCGGGTGACCATCACATTGAAAGATCCAATCGTGCCGAAGCGTTTCTTCAGCCTGTTGTGGAGTCAGATCAATGACAGGGGCAGTCTTCGGAGGTACATAGGGGGCAACAGCTTCGCGTTCAACAGGCCGTGTTTTGATTTGGGCATAAAGCCGGTCGATCATCTCCGGCCATCCCTGTTGTGGCGCCTTTTTTTCTGTATCAATTTTTGCGCGTACCTCCTTTTCGAAGATATCAAAATCCTGCAACCTCTTCTTTTCCGACTCCGAAAGACCTTGACGCTGTAATGCGGTCAATGGTCGATATTCGTTCACCTGTTGAAGAAGTGATTCAGCTAGTAGAATATAGTTCGGACGCCTAATCGCAACGATTTCTTTTTCCGAAAGAGCTCGATCATAAATTTTCAGTTCGTCAATGACACCATCGAAAAATTCACACGTTCCGCCACTTGATCCAATATAAACCGGAGCACTTCCACCAATAGATAAATTGCCATCTCGTTTTAATTTTCCAATAACGGAACCATCGGCATAAACGACCATTAGAGTTCCGTCAAAAGTTGCGGCGATAAAATGCCAGCCATTATCGTCAAAAAAACCGGCAGGAATTGTTGCGTCACATTCAGCATATTTTCCTCCAACATTCAAGCCGAACGATAATATCGTTCCACTGGATTGGAAGGAAAAAAGGAGTCGTTTTTCTCCATCTTCCTTCCGGAGTATTTCCTGATAATTCTCGAATTTTCTCGGACGAACCCAAGCAGAAACCGAAATGGCCTTTAATTCAGAAGAAATCTGTTCCGGTACAATTTCAATAAAGTGATTATTACAATCGAACGCCTTGCCCTTAATACCCTCGACCAAATTTCCCACGGACTTGACCTTCGCCGAAAAAGAGGGGTTCGCATCGTTCTTTAGAATTCCATTTTCCAAAACGTCGAACGTCCAATAGGCAATCGGCTGTTCTGTAGACTGTAATGGTGGAACCAAAAACGTCAAAACAATAAAATATAATAGTAATCGTATCGTTTGAAAAACTTTTGTTGTTTCGAACAGATTCTTAATCATTTGATACCCCTCTCTTTCATAGAGAAACCTATTTTATATTTTCCGCACGGTGGATAATATTCAATCCTACTGACGCGGAATAATTGCCCATATACGTAAATAGATTTCCATAAAAACCCTATTATTACATGGAAGCCCTATTATTTATTGATAGAATTATTTATTGATAGAACCTTCGAATTGGCATGTTCCCGAGTTCATTTTAAAAATGGAAAAGCCATCGATATCTTTTAACCAAACAGCATTTTTTCGTTTCGACCGATTGGAATGATTTCCTTGAGATGGTACATAAACGGTTGCCGTTGTGTTCGGAGGAATGGCTACAGTCATAACGAAGATCTTTTTCCCGTTGTTTTCACCTTTTTGCCATTGAACGGATATCTTCCCGGTGGGAGCGTCAAACGAACCATTAGCCCAAGTTATCGGAGTCGCATCGTATTTTGGCGGGTGAATCACTATTTTTCGGAAACCTGGCGCATCTTCATCCGAACGGATACCAAGGACAGAATCAATGTACCAGGCACTCGGATAGAGATAGGAACTATGAAGACAGGTATGCCAATCATACGTTCTCTTCCAGGCTTCCCAAATCGTATCCCCCTTGTTACGCATATAAAGCCAGCCGGGACAATCTTCCTGTGAAGTCATGGAATAGATCAAGTCGTCCCGATGCTGATTTCGGAGGAATTGAAACAGAATAGCGCCACCAGTAATACCACTACCAATATGACCTTTATTGACGACAAGAATCTCCTTTTCCAGTCGTTTCATCATGGCGTCAACTCGTTCGACGGGCGGAACCTCCGCGAGAAGGGCCAACGATTGAATCGACATCCAACCGTTGAAATAGGTATTCTCTTCTTCTTTAAAGTATTTTTCCTGAAGGATATTTCGACTCTTCACGATTTTCTGTTCCCATTGTTCGGCCTTGTCATTCTTCCCCAAAACACGTGCGATTTTAACGGCTAGTTGAAGATTATAGACACGAAACATGTTATTAAAACAGAGAACATCAGGATCTCCGGAATTCGGATTACCTGTCGCGTCCGGCCAGAGCCAGTCCCCGAGAAAACCATAATCGTAATATGGACTGTATCTTCGCATTAGACCATCGGTCGTATAGGCATCAAGAAAGATTAACCAACGTTCCATCATCTCGAAGTTTTCTTCCAGAATACGTTTATCACCATACTGTTGATAGAAGCTCCAGGGTAGAGCCAAAACAATACTTCCCCAGGCCGGTCCACCGCCTCCCCAGCAGGTAGGTGCTGTATTGGGTAGAAAATATTGACCAACGTCTTCCTTCTGACCAGGATACAAACACGTTGTATCTTCCTTCCCATAGTCGCCACGCCAGCCTTGAACATCACGCCAGTCCCGCATCCATTTGGAATAGAAAGCCGCCAAATCATAATTGTACAGTCCGGTCCCCATCGTAGCATGGGCATCGCCCCCATATCCCATTCGTTCCCTGGAGGAACAATCGACGATATATCCGCCGATTGTTAAATTCTCAAAGGTCCATAAAACGGCATGATTCACCCAATTTTGATTCTTGTCGGAACATTCAAATTCCGATACTTTACGAAACGCTGTCCGAACATTCCAGCCACGAAATTGATCCAGAGTTGGTTTTTCCGAAAATCCTTTAACAGTAATCCAGCGACCACTACTGTAATTAAATCGATTACGGAACGTACCTTTACCGGAAGGGCCAATTCGATAACGGCTATAAAGATCGAAGGTTCGTTCCGTCTCCTTGAGTTCGGAAAAACCGAATTCAATTACCTCGCCCGGCTTGCCCTGAACGTCAATTTCCGTCCAACCTGCGAAATTAACCCCCATATCAATTTTCCATTTGTTATCGGGCAAGGCTTCAATGGCAATCGGTTTGATCGGTTTCGCCAGACAACTCGACTCGCATCGTGGGGCGGAAAGTTCTCTATCGATGGAGAATTCAACGGCAGGTTTCCAGGAAGAGTCATCAAATCCAACCTTGTTCCAGTCGGGAATTGAACGCCCCCCATCCTGAAATTCTCCACAAAATGTTCCAGGAAACCAACGGCCAATCAGTTTTGTATCGCTCTCCTCTGTCTTCCAGTTGGAATCAGTGGCCAGACAAACATTGTTCCCTTTATCACGAATCGTTACCTGGGCCCGAACCAACGGTGCAGAGGGCCTATCCTTCGTAGCATATGGCGTATAGATACTCCAGCCTGTACCGAGCCAAAATGCGATAACATTATCTCCCTTCTTTAAATAGGGAGCAATATCATACGTTAAGTACAGTGCCCGTTTCGTGTAATTGCAAACGTTTGGAACAAGAACCTGATCTCCAATTTTCTTTCCGTTTACATAAACTTCATGATATCCAAACGTTGCGACATGAAGCATGGCCCGATTCGGTTTGTTCTCAAGTTGAAACGAACGACGGAACCACGGCTCAAATGCACGTTTCATGCCATCGCCATCAAATACATATTCCTTCCCATTACCGATCCATTTCGCGGTCCAGTCCGTTTTACTGAAAAGACCAGTCGACCAAAACGTTGGATTACTAATAGAAATATGGCCCGAATTGTCCCTGATCGATACCTGCCAATAGTAGGTACAATCGGAATGAAGTGGTTTACCGGCATAGACAATTTGAGTCGAACACTCCGAGTTCACCCAATTGGAATCCCAAACCAGATTCACGTTTTTTTGAAGATCGTCCTTGTTTTCCGCGACAATAATTCGATAGGCCGTCTGTCGCCAGTCATACTGTTTATCGTCAGAAAACGAGTAATTCCAACTCAATCGGGGCAGAGGAACATCAAGCCCCAACGGTTCTGTCAGATATTCACACTTAAGATTCTGTGGTTGAAGGCCTACTGTTTTATTTTCCTCCGCAGTCGCAATAATCGACGACAACCCTATCAGAAATACTAATAACCCCCCTACGGTAAACATGGATTTTACGGACATAAAAACCTCTTGAAATATTCGATAAAGATAGAAGAGTAATTATAAATGTATTACTCAAACTGGAAATGATTTTATTTGTAACTACAGATACCATTAATTGTTACGGAACTTTTTTGGTCAACAACGTTTATATTATGATATGACGTTTATATTACGATATAATATTTACCTTTACCACAATATAATTTTTTGGTATTGTGATTATAATATACTCAAATTGTCGGCAAACAAAACGTGTTTATCCGTGATATCCAGTTTTTAAATGTATCTTTTTAGGTATTGAACACTTAATATAACCTAAAAACAAAGACCTTCCCACAAATGATCCGCATAAATCCACGAGAAACATTTTGGAAGGTCCACGAAACAGGCATTATGAACATGCTCCTACATTAAGGGCAACTGTTAATTCCAATAAAACATTGGAGATTCATAATCCCAATAAATAATATAAAGAACAATCGTCAAGACAACGACCAAGACACCGATAATCTTCGCAATAGTTGACTGGGTCATATCCAGATTCGTTTCCGCCTTCTGTTCAAAAGCCTCTTTTCTCGGGAAGAGTAGACGCTGAACGGTCATAACCCCAAGAATAATAACAAAGGTCACTAACATTCGATTCAGGAAGTCAAGTTGTGGAACAAACAGATGGAACAAACCGTAGATGATCGGACAGAGGATTAAAGCAGTAGCCCCGCACATGGAAGGAGCTTTTCGGACACAGAAACCAAACGCAAAAGCGGCTAAAATACCAGGAGAAATATATCCCTGGAACTCCTGAATCGCCTTAAAAATACCACCGAATTGCGGATTTGACCATATTGGTGCGATCAAGCATCCTATCAAAACGAAAACAATAACGGCAATTCGACCTACGCGTACCAAAGTCTTTTGATCGGCATTTTTATTAATATATTCGTTATAGATATCCATTGTAAAGATAGTTGAAGCGGCATTTAACATAGCCGCAACCGAACTGATAATGGCCCCCAAGAGTGCCGCTAGCAGAAAACCTTTAAATCCACCAGTAGGAACAAGATTTCGTACAAGAAGCGGAAATGCGGCATCATGATCGTAACCAGTAATTAACGCGCCTGTTTTAATGGTAGATTTGTCCGATTGCTCCATTTCAGGATTTTCAGTTCTCTTGGTATTTTCCATGGCAACCTTCTGATTCAAAAAGGAAACCTGCTGCCCCAAGGTTAATTGTCGTTCACCAATAGCGGTTTCGATTTTTACACCGGAGATCTTCGAATTATATTCCAGCATACCTTGCGCCGTTTTAGGATCCAATTTTGCGAAGTCGTCATTAAACGCAAAGAGAACCCCTTCCTTTATAGATTTTTCCGTGGCATTTTTCATATTTTCAAATCGGGTGATTTCCGATTTCGATTTTTCAGCGGCAGCCTTTTGCATATCACCATGATAGAGGTTAAAGGCAATCAAGCCGGGAAAGATAACAATAAACGGAATCAAGAGCTTTAATAAAGCGGCAAAAACAAGACCTTTCTGACCTTCCCCCAAGGACTTTGCCCCTAAAGTTCGCTGAATAATATACTGATTGAGTCCCCAATAATAGAGGTTTGGAATCCAAATGGCAAAAATAAGCGCGGTTACAGGAAGAACGGTATCCCAACTAGGGAGATTCATTCTCAATTTACCGGCATTCAATGTAGTGAATCGCTCCCAGGCAGTAGCATTGGTCAATTGATTGGCCATTTCATCCGAAACATTCGGAGCGCCCGCTAAAACGGAGACATCGACAATTCCCAGTTGATACAAGGCAAAATAAAGAACAACAGCACCACCAATAATCAAGGCGGAACCTTGAACCAAGTCGGCCCAGGCACATGCCTTTAAACCACCGGCAAAGACATAAATGGCCGCAATAATACCAATAACCCAACAGAAAAAGACGAGTGTAAAAGGATTCCCATGAAAGGAACCAATCTGTAGGTTTACCGATTCAAAAAAGACCGCATAGTTTTTGGCCCCTGCATTGGTAACAACCGTTATATTAACGCAAACGAGCATAATCATCATTAAACAGGACATAATCGTTCGCGCTAATTTATTGTAACGATGCTCCAGATATTCCGGAATCGTATAGATCCCCGCCTTGAGAAATCGAGGAAGGAAGAAAAAAGCGACAATAACCAAAGAAATGGCGGCAATCCATTCATAACTGGCAACAGCTAAACCGATATAGTCGGAGGCCTGCCCGGACATACCGACGAACTGTTCGGCAGAGATATTAGCGGCAATCAGAGAAAAGCCAATCAACCACCAAGATAATCCACGACCGGCGAGAAAATAGGATTCACTACTGTCGCCCGATTTTCGACTAACACCAAAGGCGATAAAGACCACAAGTATTAGAAACGCAAAAAAGATAATAACATCCCAAATATAGGAACCGCCCCTCGCTTGCGTAGCGGTATTGACCGATTCCGAGACTGCCCACAATAAATTCATTCCGATTTTCCTTCCTCTCTATCATCGGTCTGCTACGGAAAAAAGACAGGAGTGAAATGCGGAAACACCGTCCGCATTTCGGGCGGACAGACACCCCATCCGCAAATATACAATCCACTCCCTAATCTGTATAACAAACCACAATTAACAAATTAATACCAGAACGGCTCGAAACAGGTCTGGTTTTCATAGAGCCAATGTCGAACAAAACGACGGTCGGACGCCTGCTCCTTGCGTGCTTTTCCTTCAGAAACAGCCCCACTACTGACAATGAGAATCGTATCGTCCGGTCCCGCCTCGGCAAGAGCCCAGGTCAGGGCATCTTTACGACGGGGAAATTGAACAACACTGCTCTGAACTTCAAATCCGGAAGCAATTTCATCCAATAATTCTTTATCGTTAGGTCCTCCACGTTGATTCCCCAATGTCAAAATAGCAATATCGGCATTTTCCTCCAGAGTCCGCCCGAGCGCCGAACGATTTCCGCGTTCCTCGTCTCCCGGCAATCCTAAAACGCAATAGAGTTTACCTGTCGTAACATCCCGTAACGTTTTGAGTGTTGCTGAAAGGGTCTCCGGCGTATTACAACAGTCCATAAAGACAGCAAACGGCTGACCACAGTCAATACGCTCCAATCGGCAGGGAATATGTTCCACGCGCTCAATTCCACGGACTATTGTCTTCAGATCAATATCCCAACTAACCCCCAATGCGGCGGCCAGAAGACAATTATAAATATGCTCGTTACCAATAATACTTGATCGAATGGGTACCGCATCTATTCCAGCAACGAGATAAAATGTCTGGCAGGATCGATCCTGCTCAATTGCCATTCCGGAAACCATACAGTCTGTTCGATTCATACCAACCGTAATGGTAGGACATTTAATCAACGGTAAAATTGCCTCGGTAACCCGATCGTCCAAATTACAAACCACTAAAGTCCCTTTACGCACATAGTCAAATATTTTCATTTTAATACGACGATATTGCTCCAAGGTTCCATGGCGCTCTATATGGTCACGTCGTATATTCGTCAGGCAGATTGCGTCGAAAATAATACCGGCTGGAATCTGTTCCTCCAAGGCTATACTTGATATTTCAATAATAGCACAGGTACATTTATTTTTAACCATACGGTCAAGTAAAAAAGCCAATCTGTCTGGAGAAGGCGTCGTTTCCGAATTGGCCGCCAATGATTTTCCATCATAGGTTCCTAGTGAACCAATTAGTCCCACCTGATTCCCCGCCTCTGCCAACATACCTGCAATTACATAGGAAACCGAGGTTTTGCCGGACGTTCCCGTTACGGCAATAATTTTCATTTTACGGGCCGGATAATCCATTAAGGCCTGACAAGCCATTCCATACACTTTTTCCGGATTATCGACTTCGAAGATCAACTCCAAATTCAATGTTTGATCTAAATTGTGTGTCTGATGAAAAGAGTCCTTTAATCCCCGACGACATATCACGGCAACAGCTCCCAAATGAAAAGCCTGTGATATCTCGTATTCTGCCTCTTGCGCTTCTGTGGACAAACAGACAAAAAGACCTTGCAGTAAATGATCCTGCGGATCCGTTCCACAAGAACTAAAAGTTATCTCTTTCGGAGCGATATAATCTTTCGCATCGAGAATTGAGGAAAGAACTACCGGAATTCCGTTCCCTGGTTGTACTAACATGATTATTTCCTTTACTTGTTGAGAAAGAGATGTTACGACAATATCGATACATCATCGGCTCGGACATTCGCCAAAATTATTCGAAATTGCCTAAAATAAATCCCATTGATATCCAATACTATATCTACTACTATATCACAGTTACAAATATAAACCGCATCGTGGTTGAAATTTCAAAAAAACGGGAAGTTTTTTCAAAAAACCTTTTCAATACCCTAAAATTCTTCACTAAATTCACTTTAAGTAAATTACACAAGATTTAATGGTTTATATAATATCTATTCATTAAACCTATTGTTTCAAGTCCTATAAAACCTATCATACGTCTTTTAGTGTCAATTGTCAAGTTTTTTTTCCTGTTCTTTCGCCAAGAAGATTAAAGTTTTAAAAAAAAGTTGGTATTAAAGGAAAAAAATACGCATTTTCACCTTAAACTTTTTCTATCTTGTATATTTTGACATTACTCAAAAAAGAGTTTAATCCCCTAATAAATTAAACAGGAGTTATCCATGAAAGTTCCTTGTAATTTAAACCAAATAAACCAAAGAATAGTATTATTTACGCTAATATTATTATTCAATCCATTTTTAGCATTTAATTTTATCAATACAATCGATCAAAACCTTCAAGCTGCCGATACAAATTCGTCTCCCAGTATCGCTCATTTCGCGCTTGAAAAACTGAATTGGTTCATTGGCAGATGGCAATTCAATACAGAAGAAGAAAAATTTGAAATGAACGTAGAATGGTCTCCCGATGGTAATTATTTACTCGTTCATGAAATCGCTTCGAGTTCGGATGGCAATATGATATGGTCCGGAAAACGTATCATCGCCTGGAATCCCATTAGTGAAATCTTCGAAACATGGGTATTCCGTGATGATGGAAGCTTTGGTGGAGGTATCATGCAACAGTATGGCAATCAATGGAGCGCCCCGGTCAAATTGATTATGGCCAACGGAAATACCACAACTGCCGTGAATCTGTACACACCACAGTCCACAGGTGGTTTTATTTGGGAATCAACATCCCGAACCCTTAATGGAATTCCTCTGCCGAATTTGGGACCACTTAACGTTCCCATTCAATAAAATTCAGAACCTATTATGCCGAGTAACCTGACACCATTTTACAATAATGGTTATTTGAATTACCGGACATAAATACCAATAAATGTCAAATCAACACATTAAACGGACCTTGGTGTTCGAAAATGCAAAAATTTATTACTCAAAATGAAAACAGGAGAAATTTATGAGATCAATTATTTGGACTAAACGATTGTTTGCAGCAGTAGTACTGGTCGTTATAACCGTCTCGTTATGTCAGACGGTACGCTATGTTGTTTTTGCCGCTGATGCAACGGGTAAACAACAGGCGTCCGGGATAAAAAAAGAGGACGTCCCCCCCACTAAAACAACCGTCAATAAAGCAGAAGGATCCGCGAACAATCCCGCTCCTCCCGCCACAATGGCTCCATTAAAATCCGAAACTTCGGCGACCTCTCCCAAAACGCCCCTCGTTGCCGCAACGGACGCCAACGCCAATCTGTCAGACAAACAAGTGTTTGACGAATTGGTTAACGCCTACATTTACGCCTATCCCCTTGTTCTAATGAATACCATCGAAAAGGAGATGACCAATAGTATTTTTTTTGCTCCCCGGAACAAAATGGCCTATTTCACAATACTCCCCTCCCCCAATATGAAAAGTGCCGAATGTGCCAACGTCGACTCTCTTTTCTCTTGTGCCTGGCTCGACCTGTCCAAGGGAGCTCAAGTCGTTTGTCTTCCGGAAAAACCAACCCACCATTATATTATGGAACTTCTCGATAATTGGACCAATGTTATTGACAGTTTCGGCAATAATAAAGCGGTCGAGTTTCCTTCGGTCCTTTTTGATGGACGTGTCATTCATTATTTTATCTTGACCGGACCTTCAACTAAAGACGTTATTCCCGATGGAATGAAGGTTATCAAGGCACCCACTGACACCGTCTGGCTAATTAATCGCGTTCTTCTCGGATCGCCACGAAGTGATGACGATCCCGGTATCGTTGCTGCTAGTCGTACTCTCTATGAATTCGAAATTCTCCCTCTTTCCGTTTTCGAAAAAGAGACGAAATCCATGAAAAAAACAGTACAGAGTCAACAGGAAAATCATCGAAATCAACCTGAACATACCCAAATGATTTACGATAATATGAAATCACTTCTCTATCCCTATTCCTATGGTAATCCGATTCCGATTCGATATACAGCACAGAAACTTCCACTCTCTATGACAAATTTCTGTGACGATGACGATGACGATGACGACGATGATGATGATGATAGTTGTGATGATGACAATGATTGCGACGATAATAAAGACGATAGCATCGACAACGATGATAATGACGATGATGATTGTGATGGCTGTAATGGCAACGACAATAATGGCAACGACAATGACGATAACTCCGCAGTAAAAATAAAAAAGAAATCTGCCAAAAAACCAATCAATAAAAAACAGAAACCAAATAAAGGACAAGTGTCGCCAACCGATCAAACATCTCAAAAACCAAATAATACAACGATAGAAGAACCAACAAAAGAAAATGGAGTCGATCAATCACTTCAGAAAACAGATGGTACGATCAGCAAGATTATTGAAGAGGACCTTCAAAAAGATGATCCCTCCGGAACTGAAGACAAAATCGAAATGGATGAACAAATCGATCTTAATCAGCCTGAAGGTTTTGTCCGATTACAGCGTTTTCGTCCCCGATTCGTCCCGGTTAAGCCCTGTATAATGCAGACAGAGGTTATAACGGAATCAATAGAGAGCGTATCGGCACCAGAGTCAACCCCCGTCCAAACGGCATCAACCCAAGCTAAAACGGCATCAACACCGGCCAAAAAAGAAGGTCTGTTGAACTCAATTGACAACACCATCAAAAAAGACGTTCGAGCGATAGACAGAGATCTTCATACCATGAAAAAAACCGTCGAGAAAGACGCTGTGGCAACGGAAAAAACCGCTCGAAGAGTCGGTAAAGAGATTATCATGATTCCGGAACATGTTTTACAAGATTCCGAACATCTTGTACGCAATGGCTATGCACAGAGCCACAATGTTATGAATTCGATGGATCGACACGTTCATCGTGATATGAATCGTCTCTTCCTTCATTTTGGTTCCTGGTTCGATTGGGACAGTCAAAAACATCTTCCTTCCATTCAGGTGGAACAAACCAGTGCCGAATCATTCTTTACAACATTTGCACAAGAGGTTAAAAACATACCGTCGAGAACGGAAGACAATGCTCTCATACAAGCGATAGCAAAACTCCGACTCCTTAATCTGGGAAATACCAAGGCCGAACAGCCATCGGCAAAAACCCTGTATTTAATGCGGTTTGCCGTTCCCTATGCACAGGGCAAAATGCGTCAGGCGGCAATCTATGAAACGTGTCGTAAAACAAACGATAATAACTGGGTTGTTCCCGAAAAAATAGGACAATATGGGACCAATTATCTTGTACGTGCCGTAGTGGCTAGTGAATTTATCGGAGCGAATATCCCTCAACAAATTATGTATCCCTTTACAATGTTGGATAAAAATGGTAATTTCCTTGACGGGAAAAACGATTACATCCTTCATTTCCCGATGGGACAATTACCGCCGACCGATCTGTTATGGTCTCTGACCATGTATAATCAGGAACGATATCTGGTCCCTAATCGACTGAACCGCTACGCTATTCGCAGTAATCAACCACTGGTCTATAATCAGGATGGAAGTCTGGATATTATGATCGGTCATAAAGAACCAAAGGATAAAATTACCAATTGGCTCCCCGCTCCGAAAGGAGAGTTTATGCTTATGTTAAGAATTTATCAGCCGAAAGAATCCGCACTAAAAGGTGAATGGAAGATTCCTCCGGTAGAATCGACCCCCTACTAAAATAATAAAATTAAGGAGAAAAAAATGACAGACAATATAGAAAATACATCCAATCCCAACAACCCGACACAAAATTCCCCGGAAAATCCGGGCGGTAGTTGGAATGAATCATCGTCGACGCAACAGGCATTTGACATACCGTCCCAGCAACAGATGGACCGTGAAAACAGGAATTTTTGGGATCCCCTGTTAAATACGGAGGCGTCTTTCTGTGGTTTCAGCGGTATCTTCACCTCGCCGGAATTGAAAAGATTATCCAATAACTGGTTCCCATTTCTGTTATTGGGTATTACGTTAATGGTTTTAGGTTTTCTGTCAATTGGCAGTACCTTTTTTGTAACAATGTTAACCGTTGCGATTATCGGTGTCCTACTGATGGTCGGAGGTATTATGCAGGTCGTTAATTCGTTTTATACCGGACGATGGAGTGGTTTCCTTCTTCATTTGGCGCTCGGATTATTATACCTGGTCGTCGGATTTATGCTGCTTGACGCTCCTGTATTGAATGCGATTACTTTAACATTCCTATTGGCCGCATTCTTTATCGTTGTCGGTTTGTTCCGTATTATTGGAGCGTTAACAACACATATTCCCGGCTGGGGCTGGGCCGTCTTCAGTGGTATGATTACATTCATGCTCGGAATCCTAATCTACAAGCACTGGCCCTCCTCCGGACTATGGGTAATTGGACTCTTCGTTGGAATCGAAATGCTCTTTAGCGGCTGGTATTGGATTATGTTCTCCAATAGCCTGCGCTATTATCTGCAAGCCAATAAAGAAGCACAACCTCAATCCGTATGAAAATAATAAATTCGATAGTTTTGGGGTGATAATATTCACCTCAATACTGTCTCTTCAATACTGTCTCTAACATTGAATTGTTAAGATTTCGGTCAATAAAAAGATAGAACCGGATTGCATCATCTGGAACAGATGATATTTATCCTGTATAAACAATCAAGAGACTGCATTTGAAATACTTCAGGTATAGAACGGTTCGGACATTACCATCCATGAATAATACAAGAACAATACGAAAATACACTTGTAACAGGGACTCGAAGAAGTTCTCGTTCGTCGAGATCCCCATTATCCTTTATGTAATATTATACTGTACGATGTTATAAATTCGGCATTTCCAGGAAGCGCGGATGTCTCGTCCGCATCCTCCAAAACAGGAATCTCGCCTGTTTGGAAAAATAGACTTTTATAACGACCTTGAGTATATTATCGCGTATGTAATATTATTATCGCGGGCCGACCGTTGAAAGATCGAGTTGTTTAAAACCAAGTTTTAATACAGGCGAATCCGGCATCAAAAGACCATCATGTTGGGCGGGATGAAGAAACATCGGATCGGCAACAACAGAACCAGAATCAATACCATTTTTTTTCCAGTTTTTTAATTGGGAATCAATGGAAGATTTACAATCATTTGGCGCTCCAAACACATTATTGCGATAGGAGACAATATTGGAAGTTATTCCAGTCCCCATAATAAAAGTACCGGCTTCGGGATTGGTCCACGACACAACATTCTGTTCGAAGACGATATCCTTGAAATTATTTGAGAAGTTCGCAAAAAAACCCTGATGTTGTGTTCCGTTTCGAAAAACGTTATTGCGAACAGTATTACCACCCCCTCCCTGGAGCATAAATCCACCGAAACTACTGTCACACACATAATTATTTTCGACCCGGTATCCTCCTGCAAATGAATCAAGATAAATTCCCCAAGACATGGAAACCGGAAGTTTTCCACCTTCACCACTGGTAGAATAGCCACCGGTCGAAACAATACGGTTGTTTGCTATGATACTATTCGAACGGAATGTTTTATTCTGCTGTGTAACCTCTATCGCACCTGTATCAGACGTTTCCAGACTCGTATTCCAAACATCGTTATATTCGATTCGATTTTCCGAACCTGTATTTTTCAGTGTAATACCGTATCGACTCGAATCGGAAATGAAATTATGAATAATTGTATTCCCCGAACATCCTTTTTCGTCAAGAACAACACCACCAATATGTTTGTATTCACTTCCAAGGTATTTCATCATACAGTCGGCAACTGTATTATTGGCAGCATTATGAAGCAGGACCCCTCCCTGGGCACTTCGTGTAATTCGACAATGACTGATGGTATTGCCATTACCGGAGTTAATAGAAACCGCATAACGACCAATATTAAAGAAGTCACAATTCTCGATCGTCACACCATCCGTCCCGTTAATCTGAATAACGCCGTAAAGTCCCATCGAATAACCGGTACACTCCTCGTCCCGGGTAAAAGCCGTTTCACCAAAAGTCAGACCAACAATACGAATCGGAACGCATTTCTCGTCTTTCCTCCCTGCTGTCATGCGAATCAGTGTACCAAGTACGGCGTAGCGATAATCATTCGATGCGTTGGTCGGCGGAATGATTTTAACCGTTTTGGTATTACGATCATAGAACCATTCCCCCGGCGAATCAAGAAATGATGGGTGATTCTCCAAATAATACCGGTCACCACGGGCAAGTGTTGCGGTCCGTTCTTTTCCCTTGAGTCGAACCATATTGACCTGATTTTCCGTGGTAATCGAATCGACTTCCAGAATCTCCTGATAGGCTCGACATGATCCACTCTGGAATATCTTTAGTTCGACGCCCGGAATAGCCCAATTGGGCTTGAGATCACCGGATAAAAAGCGGAAGGAGTCTTTACTTCCCGTAGCACTGTAACTCAACTGGCGTCCGACACTATGAATAAAGGATTCTGGTGGTATAACAATGATCTGCGGATTAATTTTCCAATCAAGATTCATATATCCGGTTGGTGTCCAGTCGGGATCGGTCGAGAGAACGAACCCTCCTATATCAATTCCACCTCCCTTGTTATTTTTCCATTGGAATGTCCCTTTTCCTTTTTTGATTGAGAGGATAGCGGCCTTTCCCCATCGGGAAGGCGTCCATCCTCCGGTGTTCCGCATATCCGTGACGAAAACTGGCTTTTCATCGTTGTATTGAACACTCATTCGTCCATCCATACCATCAATTTTATATGCGGCATTATCAGCTCCGTAATAGATCCAGACAGTATAATCACCGTCTTGAACCGGATTGATCGAATAGACCAACATATCACCCGGATTGTGAATATTACCGACGAAACCGGTAACGACTCCCGAAGATTGACAACCATCTTCAACATAGAGGAATCCCTTCCGTATCGGATCGGTCGGATCTACATTTGGTTGCCGTGCCCGGGTCAGAATTGACGTACCGGAAAAAATTCGACCAGGTTTAAATGGATCCGACTCTTTAGAATATGTTATGTTCCCCTGCAGAATTTCATCGGACAAACGATTCAATCCTTCCAGCGGACAACTACCGAGTAGATAGACTTTTTTACCTGGCATGGCTTCTAAAGAGAGAGGAACAATACGATCAAGTTCCGTTAATTCCAAGGTCTCGTCCATATACCAGGTTCCTTCATCGAACAAGACACGAATCTGATCGGGAAGTATTCCTTTTTCCGCAGTCTTCGTTTCATTACCAAGTGAACCACCGATAGGAATGATACCATTCGATGGTTTCATTGCCTTCCGCCATTCCGCCTGGGCTCCAGCTAACGTTCGTTTCGGGCCATTACTACCAGATTCGTCTACATCTGCTGTCCGACCTGACCATTGATCGTTTCCCTTCGGGGAAACATAAATATCAAGTCCAAAACAACATGACACCAAAAATAACATAAAAATAATGAAAGAAACAAGATTTTTTATCAACATCATTTATCTCCGGTCAACTTGTTAAAAAACAGAAATTTTGTTAAAAAACAGGGACAATTTGAAAACAGGAACAATTTGAAAGCAGGTGGTTTTGAGGATGTTTTTGTGAATAAAACGAAAAATCAGGAAATAATACATTCGAAAACAGGTACAAATGCAGTTTTTCATTTTTTGGTCATAATACCCAATGGAAGGAAATAACCGTTCACGGATATAAAGTGAAACCACGGATAACATGATTTTCACGGATAGTTTTTTTACAAACAAACTTTTTATGATAAATTATTTATTATAATAAATATAAATGTTTAGTTTGTTATTGTAAATATTGTATTTTATAGTAGACTATCTGTGTTTATCCGTGATATCCGTGGTTCCAAAATTGTTCGTGAATGGTTACGGAAGGAAAAGCACTTCGCAGTTTCCTTCCATTGTACAACCCCCACCTGAAGGACGTTCGCAAAACATATTACAAGAAGAAATTTAACGAAATTTAACGGGTACCCCCAATTTATTCGATTTTAAAGTGGATGCTCCATATAAAATACATAATATTATTACCAATATCAGCATATCAAGAGGAAATTTTTTAAAATGTCTCAAAAATATCCCTTTAAAATTTTAGTGGAGCCACCTCCACACTCCTCAAATCATCGTTTTTTCTCCTGTCCGGCATAAAAATCACGTCTTAAAACAGAATGTCCAACATAAATTTCATTCTACACCAAAGGTTGAAGTGATTCTTTAAATATGGATTGAACGACTTCACGAGTCGCTTGAGTCGGTGCTACAGCGAGAAGAGCCATTAGGGATGGAGTCTTAAAGACCAGCTCGGTCAATTCATCGACATTGGCTTCAGTAAACCCTTCATCGACAAGTTTTGTGTTTGCCCCCATACTAAAGAGCCACTGTTCAATTCCTTTAGCGGCTTTATCAGTATCGTCTGGAATCGGCAAAAGATTTGGTACAACAGGAGAAAGGATGTCGGCTAGTACTTCCGGACGAGCCGCATAGATATTCTTGATAACAGCCGGCAGTAAAATGGCTAGCCCAAGTCCATGGGTAATTGAGGGTCGGACCCCGGACAATGGATGTTCTAACGCATGGGTGTAATGGAGAAAACCATTATCGAACGAGATACCTCCCAATAGAGCCGCATAGGCCAAATGATATCGGGCAATTCGATCATTAGGATCATGTAGAGCCACGGGCAAATAACGGGCAACAAGCGAAACGACTTCTCGTGCCAGTGTTATGGCTAATGGATTGGTTATGGTTGATGTTGCCGCCTCAATAACATGATTTAGAGCATCAATACTTGTATAACGAATCTGCTTTACTGGAAGTGTCATCATTAAGTCAGGATCATCTATAGACCATGTAGGATACAGACATTCGTAGGCAATGGCTGGTTTATATTTCTTGTCGACAATAGAAGCAACAGCAACACGATTACCTTCCGTCCCGGTTCCATGGGTTAGATTGACCGCCACAATAGGCAACGCCTTAACCGGTACAAATTTCCACTCGTAAAGCGCATCGGCTGTCTGATTTGGATATTCCATTAAAATGGCTACACTCTTGGCCGTATCGATCGGACTTCCCCCACCAATGCCAATAATGGCTTTAGCACCAAATTGACGTGCTTGATCGGTTGCATCGTCAATCATAATCGTATCAGGATTGGGGGTGACTTTATTATAAATCGACCATTGAATTCCCATTTTTTCAAAAGCCTTCTCCATGGGAGGCCAGGCTCCGGATACTTTATAGGCTGTTGGCGTGGTTATCACCAATATTCGATCAATTCCCTTCTCCTTGAAATCCTTGGCAATCATTTCAATCTTGTTGATCGCCCCAAATCCAAAATAGATAAGCGAACGACATCGAATTTCCGTTATACTGTTAATGTCCATGAATTTATCAAACATAGTAGTCTCCTCTCCTGGAATCTAAATAGATAATACTCAACACCGTTAAAAATCAAAAATAACCGTTAAAAATCAAAAATAATTAAAACAGAACGGACCTGCCCCATAAAGGTCTCCTAAATCATTTCTACTATTAATTATAACATAGTCAACAAGTAAAAACAAGAGACCAAGCAAAAACAAGAGACTCCCCCACCACTACCCAAGTTTTTCCCAAATTTTACCCAAGTTTCACAGTTGTCGCGGTAGTCTATTTGGTCAAAACTTGTTTGAGACCGTAAATTGCGGGAGGAAAAAGTTTCAAAATTTTCAAAAACTGATATTACGTGTAATGTCAGGCTTCCTAACTTTAACGACAGTTATAACCTCTACCCAAAGGTGAAGATGGGAAATTTTGGCAATATGGAAGTTTTCATTTATTTCCGATCGTCTGTGGTTTACGGTCTCAAGTAGTTTTAAGTTTTATTGCTGTACGATATTTATAATTTGTAGAGTTGTTTCTATCCGTTTCATTTAAGGTATTTGTGGGAAGGGTGGAACCGTCAAATTTCTGATTTCTGATACATAAAGAATGGGTGCTTGAAAAGGGGCCTGTTTTAGGGATAATGATCTTTTATTGATAACTAAAAATAAAAATATGTAAATTTAATCGTCGTAAATTTCCTAATAACTGTAGGATATTTATATTTTATAAATTATTTTCAGACGAAATTTTAAAACTGATTGACTTTTTGGGAAATCCTTGTTATACTGGTAAAAAGTATACTATTTTATGGAATTTATAAATAATAAGGATAAAACAACAATGTACCTAAAACCAATAAAGAATATATTGGCCACTATGTTAAAAGATAGATGGCGTACCAGGTCATTCTCTTTTATAGTTGTTTTTCTTGTTTTGGTTTTTGCGATGCCTGTATTGGCGGCAGGGTCAGAGTCCGTATCGGTCCCCCTTTATAGTGATATGGTATTGATTTGTATAATGGGGGTTATTATTTTGGCGTTGGTAATATCCAATTTGCTATTTTTATTTTGGTACAGTAAATTAATGCGTATGAAGAAGGCGGTGATTCATCTTCCCATTCAGAGTGGAGTGTGTGACATTGATGAAAATTTGCTATTCTATCAGGATCAAAATAACAAGAATCATCCGGAGAATATTAAAGGAATGCCTACGGAGTTTCAAAAGATCTTGCATGAACATATACAGAGTGTTTTTAAATCGCAACAAGCGTCGACGGATCAGGTTGATATGTTTGGAACGTGTTATAAATTTGATTTCAAACTGCTAGCGCCCGAGATTTATGGAAAACAAACGGTAATGTGGATCTACTATGATATAACCGATCAAAAGAAGCTTTTGGAAGAAAAACAGCGTATGTGGGAATTAATTCGAAATACCCTGTCCAGTATTGGCGATGCAGTCATTTCCACAAATTATGATGGTTTCATCTCTTTGGTGAATCGAGCAGCAGTACAGTTACTTAACAATATCGAGGGGAATCTGGTCGGAAAAAAATTTGAAGATTACATCAAAATATGCGATGATAACAATGTTTAATATCTCAATTACGTTATACAGAATGGGAAACGATACAAATTTCAATCGGAGTTAACTGTTCCCGGGGGGACTAATTTGATTGTCGAGGGGATGATAACTCCTATTAAAGAAAACGGTGCTATTACAGGTACAGTCTGTTATCTCCGGGATATTACTAAACAGGTTAAACAGGACAAGCATCTAAAAATAGCGATGACGTACGCACAAGTGACGGATCGGGCCAGGAGCGATTTTCTAGCCACGATTAATCATGAATTTCGAAGTGCAGTCAGTACGATTAGCGCTTATTGTGATTCCTGGGAGATGAGTAAACAAGAAGAAAAGGAAAAGATTATAGAAAATATCCGGGCCGAGGGAGATAAACTTCTTGTTCTTTTAAGCGATATTTTGGATGTTTCCAAGAAAAATCCGGAAGATATAGGTGATATAAAGGTTCCAGTGAATCTCAAGGAACTGTTTCAAGAACTTCAGCGTATTTTCAGTGGAAGTATAAAAAAGAAGAAAATTCTCCTGAATACCAAATTCAATTCGCAGATTCCCATTTTTATATCGGATTATAAAGCTTTACGGCATATCTTTATGCAATTGCTCTCCTATTCGTTTAGTATTGCCAATAAAGGCTGTATTGATTTGTCCGTAACCTGGAATTCCAGAAATCTGATTATTGAGATATCGGTACAGGCTAAAATACATCAAACGGATGACATAGTTGATTTTCAGATGTACCAGCAATTGTGTGAACGTTTGAACGCTCGTATGGATATAGTTCATGAACAGAACAAGTTGTTATTCCAGATAACCTTGCGGGATCCGGAAATCAGTTCGAATGCAGGTGTCGTAGCAATGCCAGCCTTGACCGACAATAAGGAGAGGCCGAAGAAAGATGTTGTTTTAATCGTCGATGATATTTCTGTTAATCTTAAGTAACTATTAAGCGGTTTGCAGTATGAAACGTGAACAAGCAGGAGAAATATT
>CAYUAP010000017.1:0-51667 GCA_964442735.1 uncultured Planctomycetaceae bacterium
AGCCGATGCTCCTAAAGCAGATGCCGCCAAACCAGCCGATGCTCCTAAAGCCGATGCCAAACCAGCCGAAGCCAAAAAGTAATTTGACTACCCAAATTTGAAACATAAAAGAGGATATTTCTTTTGGAAGTGTCCTCTTTTTTATTTTCTTGAGAATTATTTTTAATTATTCCTATATTTTACCAGATTTTATAGACCCCCCTGTTGATCTTTTATCATTTTCGCATACAACGGGAATCTGTATCCTATAATAGAATTTTGATCTTTATGTCACCTTTTTATGGAAAATGTATTCATGGGAAAACAGCTAACTATATTAATCGTTTTTTTAACGGTTGTGGTACCAAATTTGTGTTACGCACAAGCGCCTGGAATGAAAATGCCGAATCAGTACGTGTCAACATCAAAAGTCATTGAAAAAAGACCAGTTATCCTCAAAAAATATGTTGGCTCCTTTGAAGCAATAGAACAGGTCGTATCAAAAGCACGTATTTCAGGAAATATTACAAAAGTAGCATTTAAAGAAGGCGATCTTGTGGAAAAAGGTCAACTTCTTTATGAATTTGAAGATATTCGTTACCTGGCGGCAGTGAAATCGGCCGAAGCCAATATAAAACAGATACAGGCCCGAATTCGATATGCGAAAAGAAATTATGAACGCAACAAGGAATTATCGGAATCAAAAGCAGTTTCAATGGACGAAACGGAAAACGCGTTAAGCGTTTTGGACGCGTTTGAAGCCCAGCTTCTCCAGGCGGAAGCATCACTCATTCTCGCACAGGATGATCTTTCCCATACAAAAATCTATTCTATGATTCGTGGACGTATCGGAAGAACCAATTTTACGATGGGAAACTTTATTACCCCGGAGAGCGGTCCCCTTGTAACCGTTATTCAGTTCGATCCTATCTATGTTCAATTCTTTATGAGTGAACATGATTTTCTGGATCTGTTTCAGAACGGCGAAAAACTGAAAAAAGAGGCAGAAATAAAATTAAAATTATCCAATGATGAATATTATTCGTCTAATGACAAGCCAATTCTTGGAAAAATTGCCTTTATTGACAACCAGACCAAGTCACATACTGACTCTATAAAAATATGGGCCTCGTTTGAAAATGCGGAAGAAGTTCTTCATCCAGGGGCCGCAGTCAGTGTTCATTTGAGTAAAACGGAGATAAATGAATTTCCAGCCGTACCCATTTCTGCCGTTATGTTCGGTAAAGATGGGTACTACGTCTATGTTCTGGATGATAACAATGTCGTATCCTCCCGAACGATAACCGTTGGTAATTCCGATGGAACCTATCAGATTATCAAGTCAGGACTCAAACCGGGCGAAACGGTTATTGTCGGCGGTAATCACAAGGCAATACCAGGGGCAACTGTTGTTCCTGTTCCGACCACGGCGGAGGAAATGAAGAATATATCGGTGTCCGAGACAGCCCCTTCCGCTTCCGTTACCGATAAAGGGGAAACCAATACTCCAAATACGTCCTACTCGAAGGCCACGACAGAGTCATCAAATTCCCCAACTCAACACAGTATAAAGGAAGGAAACCCCGGTAAATGATTTCTCAAATTTTTATTGACCGGCCCAAATTGGCGATCGTTATCAGTTTGGTGATGGTGCTCGCCGGTATTCTCTGTATTTTTAAACTTCCTGTGGCGGAATACCCTGAAATTGCCCCTCCGCAAATTCGGGTTAGTACCATGTACGTTGGAGCCAGTTCCCAGGTTATTGCCGATACGGTGGCTGCGCCAATAGAGGCCCAAATTAACGGACTGGACGATCTGCTCTATTTTTCGTCTTCCAGTGACGATAGTGGATCCTATCAGTTACAAATATCCTTTAAATATGGTGCCGATATCGATATGGCCCAGGTAAACGTACAAAACGCCATTAAACGCGCGGAACCCGTCCTGCCTGTCGAAGTCAAGACCCAGGGTATTGAAGTCATTAAAATGTCCACGGATATTCTAGGTGTCTTCGCGTTTAAAGCCGATCCGGATAAAATGTCCATTTTAAAGTTGAGTAACTTTATTCGAACACAGATTAAAGACGAGTTAACCCGTGTTGATGGTGTCAGTCAGACGGAAATTTTTACTCCCTATAACTATAGTATGCGTATCTGGCTGGATCCTATTCGTATGTCGGCCATTGGGATCTCCGCCAACGAAGTATCGGCGGCCATTTTAGGACAAAACGTTCAGGCGGCAGCAGGATCGGTCGGTGTTGAATCCAGTAACGATTTAATGCAGTACAAGATCAATGTTAAAGGACGTTTGAAATCGTCCGAGGAATTTTCTGATATTATTGTACGGAACGATACAGACGGCAGTATCGTAAAATTATCCGATATTTCCACAATTGAACTCGGTTCTGAAAGTTATGCCGGTAACAGTCTTTCCAACGGCGAAGAAAGTGTTGCACTTGCCGTCTATAGAAATAATGAAGCCAACGCTTTAAAAACATTGACTTCCGTTAAAAAACGACTTGTCGAATTATCCAAACGTTTTCCGGAAGGTGTACGTTATGAACTATCGTTCGACCCTACCGAATTCATTACCATTTCCATTAGGGAAATTGTCTGGACAATTGTCCTGGCTCTGGTTTTGGTTGTTCTGGTAACCTGGATCTTTTTACAGAACTGGCGCGCAACAATTATTCCAACCATTGCGATTCCTGTTTCGTTATTGGGAACATTTCCATTTATGCTGGCCATTGGATACAGTATTAACGTTTTAACCATGTTCGGATTGATTTTGGTTATCGGTTCTCTGGTTGATGATGCGATTGTCGTTGTCGAAAATGTAATGACCCAGTTGGAAAAAGGAACGCCGGTCAAGCAGGCGGTCGAGACCGGAATGCGTCAGATTACCGGAGCGGTTATCGCAACCACGCTGGTGACCTTGGCCATTTATATTCCCGTTTGTTTTTATGGAGGAATGGTCGGTCAGATTTATATTCAGTTCGCGGTCACCATGTGTATTGCTCTCCTCCTCTCAACGGTAAACGCTTTAACCTTGAGTCCGGCTCTGTGCGTCATGTTTTTACATCCACCGAAGAAAAAACGTTTTAGTTTTTTCGCTCCCTTCAATTGGGGATTGGAGCTTTCCAAAAAAGTTTATCTTTCTTTTGCCGGAATATTAGTACGCCGTTCCATTTTAACTCTGATTTTATTTGCGGGTATTTTCTACGCCAATTATAAAATCTATGGTTCACTCCCCAGCAGTTTTTTACCACAGGAAGATAAAGGGGCCCTGATGTGCGATATAGAACTGGCCCCGGGAGCGTCCCTGACCCGAACGCGAAAAGCGATGAACGAGTTTGCGGCCAAAATGGAAACGATTCCCGGGGTAGACTCTATCCTGGTTATTAGTGGATTCAGTATGCTCGGTGGTATGAGTGAAAACGTCGGATTCGGTATTATTAAGATGAAGACCTGGAACGAACGTAAAACTCCGGAACTGCAACTGGCGAAGATACAGGAACAGGCACAACGATTATGCAATGAAATACCGGAGGCGCGTATCCGATGTATGGTTCCTCCGGCGATTATGGGGTTAGGAGCCGCTGGCGGCGCGTCCTTCGCATTATGCGGAACTGGTGAAGTCAGTGCCTCCGATCTATCGGATCAATTGCGTTCCTTTAATATGGAAGTCATGAAGAATCCGGCAACAATATTTTCCGCTAGTAGTTATAACGCCGATACACCCCAGCTCCGTTTGGAAATCGACCGTGAAAAAGCGGAAACACTAGGCGTTCCGATTAGTCAGATCTTTTCCACGCTACAGAGCAAGCTGGCCTCCTATTATGTCAACGACTTCAATCTGCTCGGTTACGTTTTTAAGGTCAAGATTCAATCGAATGCGGAGGACCGCGGAATTTTGGAAGATATCTATAATATTTATATCCCGAACGTTTACGGAGATATGGTTCCGTTCAGTTCGCTAGCGGAAGTCGTCTTCGAGAATGGTCCACGTCGTATTCAACGATTTAATCAAATGATTAGTGCAGACGTTATGGCCCAAGCAAATCCCATGGTCAGTACGGGAGATTATATGAAATTCGTCGAGAATATTCCTCTTCCGCCGGATTATCACGTTGAATGGACGGGAGCCAGTTATCAAGAGAAGCAGAATCAGGGCCAGATTCTTCTCCTGTTATCTCTTGCCTTTGTCTTTGGTTATCTCTTCCTGGTTGCGCAGTATGAAAGCTGGACAACACCGATTCCGGTACTGGTTTCCGTTGCCGTTGCGATTTTAGGAGCTTTGATCGGCCAGATATTGGGAGCAAAATACCTGGGTATTGTCCCGATGAGTATCTATGCCCAATTAGGACTGGTTATGTTAATAGGTTTGGCGAGTAAAAACGCGATTCTCATGGTCGAATTTTCGAAGGTGGACCATGAAGTCAATGGAGTCGATGTCAATCAAGCGGCCCTAAACGGGGCGAGTCAGCGATTTCGTGCCGTACTAATGACCGCATTATCTTTTGTTTTTGGAGTATTTCCATTGGTTATTGCCACGGGAGCCGGGGCAGGAAGTCGACGTGCTATCGGTATGACAACCTTTAGTGGTATGGTACTTGCTACGTTTGTCGGTATTGTTTTTGTCCCTGCACTATACGCAATGGTTCAAAAGACCCGTGAATTTACTGCCAGATGTTTTTCAAGAAAAAAATGAATAAAAAAATAAAAATAGAAACCCTTCAAATAACCGATACACTCAAGGCGATAACAATCCACGGTCCTTGGGCCTGGGCGATTGTCAACGGTTATAAAAGTGTCGAGAATCGGATTTGGTTAACTCCGCATCGTGGTCTTTTGGCTATTCAGGCGGGTCGATCTTCCGATTCCGACGAACGGGCTCGTGTATCTTTTCGCAAATTGAAAATAGATTCCCCCGCTACGTTTCCACGGGGAGAAATTGTTGGTACTGTAGAATTACTGGAAATTCTTCCCCTGGAAGAATATCTTGAAAAATACGGAGAGGACCCTTGGAATCGGGAAATGGCCATTGGCCCCTTCTGTTGGGTCCTCGGAAATCCAAAGCCTTGTGTCCCAATAAAATGCCCCGGTAATTTCCAGATTTGGAACGTTAAAAATCAATTAAAACGGTTTAAATAAAATATTTTCCCGGACAAAGGAGACACCGTAGGGGGACTTGGCAGAATGGTCCAAAATAGGTAAAATATAAATTTTAGCGGTACAAGAGTACTTTCAATTGAAGAGTCTTTAAATAAACCAAGGGAGTAGAAATGAAAAGAACGTTGTTTATTCTTGCCATTTTAGCCTTGCTGCAATTGACGACGGTCAGTATGGCGCAAGATTTAACCAAAAACCCGGCCAATGAAGTTGCCACCTCCTGGCTATCCAGTCCGGTAGAGAACAAGGATGCCGAAGCCGCAAATGAAGCGGACATGAAGTCCTATGAAGAAAAATTGGAAAGCCATCTTCCAAATGAATTCGTTACCTTTAAAATGGTTCCGATTAAAGGCGGAAAATTCCAGATGGGCAGTCCGGATGCGGAAGCCGGTCGTAATGCGGACGAAGGTCCCCAGTACGAAACTGAAATCAAGCCATTCTGGATGGAAGAACATGAAGTAACCTGGCAGGAATTCGAACTGTTTGGTCTCCTTTATCTGGCCAATGCCCGTAAAGAAGGTCGTATCAAGAGTACCAATGATCATGATAAACTGGCCGATGCACTCGCCGCTCCCACTCCAGCCTACAGTATCGGAACGATTAGTTATAATCATAGTGGCAAAAAAGATTATCCTGCAAGTGGTTTAACCCGATATGCCGCTCAAATGTACTGCAAATGGCTGACCGCCATAACCGGTCGTTATTATCGTCTTCCGACCGAAGCCGAATGGGAATATGCCTGTCGTGCCGGTTCTACCACCGCCTACAGTTTTGGTGATGATGCCACAAAACTTGAAGATTACGGTTGGTTTCTCAAGAACAGTACCGATGGCTATACCAAAATCAAACAGAAAAAGGCAAATGCCTGGGGCCTCTATGATATGTACGGAAACGTTTGCGAATGGGTTATGGACCAATACGATAAACGTGCCTATAAAAAATTCGCAGACAAAAAGGTCACAACCCCGTTTATTACTCCGAAAAAGCCCTTGTCCGTCTATGGTATGTTTGACGAAATCGCGCGCGGTGGATCCTGTGCCCATGAAGCCAAGGATTGCCGAAGTGCCTCCCGTATCGTCTCCAATAAAGATTGGAAAGCACAAGACCCCATGTTCCCACAGAGTATCTGGTGGGTTACAGAAGCCCCCTATGTCGGTTTCCGCGTTATTCGTCCTTTGGTTCCTCCTACGGAAGAAGAAGCCAAACTGTTCGAACCTGACGTTAAAGTCTGGTTGAAGTACAAGGAACTCAATCCCCGTTAATTCGGTATTTAATTCGGTATTTAATAATGACTGATAATAATAATCTGGTCTATGAAAATCCATTGATATCCCGTTATGCGTCCACAGAAATGGCACAATTATTCGGGGCACAAAAAAAATTCGGTACCTGGCGCCGTTTATGGGTTGCGCTAGCGGAAATCGAATCGGAACTCGGTTTGCCAATTACTCGTGAACAGATCGATGAAATGCGTGCAAATGTCGATAATATCGATTTTGTACGCGCCGCCGAATATGAAAAAAATCTTCGACACGACGTTATGGCCCATGTTCACACGTTTGGCGACGTCTGTCCGAAGGCTCGTCCCATTATTCACCTCGGAGCTACCAGTTGTTTCGTTACGGATAATACAGACGCCATTCTCCTCAAAGAGGGTATGCAACTGATTCGTCAGCGTCTGGTAACCGTTATCGACCGATTGGGATCCTTTGCGGAACAATATCGGGCCCTTCCCTGTCTTGGATTCACGCATCTTCAGCCCGCCCAGCCAACGACAGTAGGAAAACGCGCCTGTCTCTGGAACTATGATTTGATTATGGATCTGGAAGATTTGGAATATCGAATTTCAACAATTCGTACCCTGGGCAATAAAGGAACGACCGGAACACAAGCCAGTTTTCTCAAATTGTTCAACGGAGACCACGAAAAAGTTCGGCTTTTAGAGAAGAAATTCTGTGAAAAGATCGGATTCGCGGCCCCATTCGCCGTAACCGGACAGACCTATCCGCGTAAATTGGATTCTCAAGTTCTGGATGTTCTCTCCGGTATTGCGCAAAGTGCCCATAAATTTGCGACGGATCTGCGAATTCTTGCCCATCGAAAAGAAATGGAAGAACCATTTGAAGTCAATCAGATAGGTTCCTCGGCAATGGCGTACAAGCGTAATCCAATGCGAAGTGAACGTATCTGCTCTTTGGCACGTTTTGTGATTAGTCTGCAAATGAATCCGGCCATGACCCTGGCTACACAATGGATGGAACGAACGCTGGACGATAGTGCCAATCGACGTCTAACCCTGCCCCAGGCTTTTTTGGCGGTAGATGCGCTCCTGATTATCTATCAGAATATTGCGGAAAATCTTGTGGTCTATCCAAAAGTAATCGAACGTGGACTCAAAACGGAACTGCCGTTTATGGCTACGGAAAATATCTTAATGGCCGCCGTCGAAAAAGGAGGAGATCGTCAAGATCTCCACGAACGTATTCGACAGCATAGTGTCGCGGCCGCTGCTGTTGTCAAACAGGAAGGTGGGGAAAACGATCTCCTGTCACGACTCAAAAATGATCCCGCTTTTGCCGGTATTGATGTCGATGCCCATCTCGATCCTATTCTGTTTGTAGGACGGGCCCCGGAACAGGTGGACGAGTTTCTATCCGAACAGGTTGATCCCATTCGTGAAAAATACTCTTCTCTCTTTACCGAAAAGGCGGACCTTCGTGTCTGATTGATTATGCGAAAAAAGATCCTTTTAATTATTCCAACGTTGGATCGAAGTGGCGCGGAAAAACAATTAACCCTTCTGGCAACTTCCCTTCCGAAGGATCTTTTCGACGTTCAAGTCTGTATTCTAACACGTGACGGCCCTCTTTCCGAAGACCTGCGCCGTCATAATATCCCCTATACCATCATTGGTAAAAAAGGAAAATTCGACCCGTTCGCCTATTTTCGTCTGAAAAATCTGATAAAACAATTTAAGCCGGATATTGTTCATACCTGGTTATTCGCGGCCAACGCCTATGGACGCCAGGCGGCTATTGCCTGTCATGTACCCAAGATCATTTGCGGTGAACGTTGTGTCGATCCCTGGAAGACGTCTCTTCACTTTATCATTGATCGCCATTTGGCAAAAAAAACGGATATTATTGCGGTTAATAGTGAAGGGATCCGCGATTTCTACATGGAAAAGGGACTTCCTCCTGAAAAATTTGTGGTAATCCCCAATGCGGTTATTCCGATGAAAAAAAGTTCAATCAGTAGGGAAGAACTCTTTCAGGAACTTAACATTCCTGTTAAAAACAAAGATTCCCAACCCCATTTGATAGGAATGGTTGCTCGACTCTGGCCGCAAAAGAGGATTAAAGAAGCGTTATGGTCTTGCGATCAATTAAAATTTGCCGGAATCGATTACCATCTGATTATTATCGGGGACGGACCGGAACGGGACAATCTTCTTCGCTATCGCGAGGAACTTCTACTGAAAGATCGCGTCCATTTTCTTGGACACCAAAATGATGTTTCGCTGTTTATGTCCCATTTCGACCTGTTTTGGTGTACCAGTGCGTATGAAGGACAGTCAAATTCAATTCTGGAAGCCATGTCGGTTGGTGTTCCTGTTTTGGCCTCGGATATACCAGGCAATCGAGAACTTGTCCTCCATGGACAAACCGGACTTCTAATTCCCGAATTCGACGGTGATATTAGTCGGCGTCGGACCGCTTTTACCCACGAAACAATGATGCTGTTTCTGCCGGAAGGAGAAAAACGACGTCAACAATGGGGAGACGCCGCGCGTCTACGTATACTTCATGAATTCAACCTGGAACAAATGGTCAAACGGTACACAACCCTTTATTTATAGGGGATTCCGGAAATCGGAATCAATATTTATTATGGATCAAACTTTGTAATCCACCAGATCGTCGCGTTTAAACGATTTCTTAATATACAAACTTCAATATTTTTTACTCTATCGCCTTTTATATCATTACAAGATAATGGTCCATTACAAGATAATGGTTGAAAACAGTAGAAAAACACCTGCCCGGAGAAAATAGATAAAATGATAAAAAATATATCAGGGATCATTACAAATACAAGTTGACATATTATATACTTTTATCAGGTGGGGTCCACTTGACAAGAAATAACACCTTGATAGAATAATTGTTATCGATATAAATATATTGATATAATTATATCGATACACACATATTGAAATTATATGATACTGTAGGACGTTACAATACAGTTTTCCCGGGTAATGCAGTTTTTCCCGGGAGTACAGTTTTTCCCGGGAGTACGGACATATCGTCCGCATACTCGCAAACAGGTGTCCCGCCTGTATAGAGAAGAATGAATTTAAAACGTCCTTGAGTAATATATAAAACAGAATATTGCCGGTAACGAACAGGTTTTGAGGTATGACAGGTAGTCGGTGAAAAAATGGCCGTTTAACCGTTGACAATATTTAAAGAGCGTAACCGTGTAATTATTGATTTGTTTTTCCCTATAAAATATATTCATAAAAAGGAGTAAAAGAAATGCGGAATGAATTGGATTTAAGTCAATATGGATTACATGTGAAAAGAGTCCATCGTAACCCGTCTCCAGCGCAACTTTACGAAGACGCTATACTTGGAGAAGGTGCGGCGATCACCTCGACAGGAGCGTTAATGAACAGTTCGGGCGAAAAAACAGGACGCAGTCCTAAAGATAAACGGATTGTCGAGAATCCCGAAAGTGTCGATAATATCTGGTGGGGCCCGGTCAACGAGAAGATGCCTGAAGACTCCTTTATGCGTAATCGTCAAAGAGCAATCGACTATCTAAATACACGAAAACTTTTATACGTAATCGACGCATTTGCAGGCTGGGATCATGAAAATCGGATAAAAGTCCGTATTATTTGCGAACGGGCCTATCATGCGCTGTTTATGACGAACATGCTCGTTCGTCCGACAGCGGAAGAACTACTGAATTTTGGCAAGCCGGACTATGTAATTTTCAATGCGGGTCAATTTCCGGCCGCTCCGTCGGTTCCCTCGGTTAATTCGGAAACAAGTGTTGCACTTTCGTTCGAACGAGGTGAATTTGTCATTCTCGGAACGCAATATGCAGGCGAGATGAAAAAGGGTGTGTTCACAATTATGAACTATCTGATGCCGAAAAAGGGAAACCTTTCAATGCATTGCTCCGCGAACGAAGGAGAAAAAGGTGATGTATCCCTCTTCTTCGGACTGTCCGGAACCGGAAAAACAACCTTGTCCACCGAACCGAATCGAAAACTGATCGGCGATGACGAACATTATTGGACGAAGAATGGTATTGTCAATATTGAAGGTGGATGTTATGCGAAGTGTATTAATCTTTCACCGAAAAATGAACCTGAAATTTATCAGGCAATTCATTTTGGGACCGTTCTTGAAAATGTCGTCTATGATGACAGAACCCGTGTCGTCGACTTCGACGATTCTTCCTTGACAGAAAATACAAGAGCTTCCTATCCGATCGAATTTATCAAGAATATCAAATACCCCTGTATCGGTGGTCATCCGAAGAATATCATTCTTCTGACCTGTGACGCTTTTGGTGTTTTACCTCCGGTCTGTTCGTTGTCACCCGAGCAGGCGATGTATCATTTTATGAGCGGATATACCGCAAAAGTTGCCGGTACCGAAGTCGGGATCACGGAGCCGCAAGCCACGTTTTCCGCTTGCTTTGGTGCCGCGTTCCTCGTTTGGCATCCCGCTAAATATGCGGAACTTCTCGCCGATAATATGAAAAAATATGGATCTAAAGCCTGGTTGGTTAATACCGGCTGGTGTGGTGGAAGTTATGGTGTCGGTAAACGACTTTCGATTAAGCATACCCGTGCGATTATCGATGGAATTCACGATGGTTCCCTTGCCCGTGCGGAAGTCGTTAAAGATCCGATTTTCGGCTTGAACGTACCAACTTCCTGTCCCAAGGTGCCGTCGGAAGTTCTTTTCCCCGAAAACGTCTGGAATGACAAAGAAGCATATCGGAAAACCGCGATGAAGCTAGCGGGCCTGTTCCACAAAAATTTCAAAAAATTCGAGGACAATGCTTCTCCGGAAATTTGTGCCGCCGCTCCTCCTCTTTATACGGAATGATAATTTTGTTTCGATAAAAAACAAAATGATAATGGAAACATCAGACAAGGAAAGAAAAAATAAAAATGAAGAGAGCAAAGATCAGTATTATAGGAGCAGGAAACGTAGGAGCGACAACAGCCCATTGGTGCGCGGCAGCGGAACTTGGTGATATCGTTCTTTTAGATATTCCGCAAATGGGGGAAATACCCATGGGAAAAGCATTGGATCTCGCCGAGGCGGGTCCGATTATGCGGTACGATTCGATGATTCTTGGAACGAACGACTATTCCGATACGTCAAACAGCGATGTTATTGTCGTAACGGCAGGAATTCCGCGTAAACCGGGAATGAGTCGGGACGATCTTCTGGCAACGAACGCGAAGATTATTACTTCCGTTGGTGCGGAAATCGCGAAAACGAGTCCCGAGGCGGTTGTTATTGTCGTCAGTAATCCACTGGACGCAATGACACAGCGAATGCTTGAAGTTACCGGCTTTCCAAAAAACCGTGTTATCGGTCAGGCAGGTGTTCTGGATACAGCACGTTTTTCCACTTTTATCGCAAGGGAACTCGACGTTAGTGTCGAAGATATTTCTGCAATGCTTTTAGGTGGACATGGGGATACGATGGTTCCACTAATGAGTTGTACCTCTGTAGGTGGTATTCCGGTAACACAGTTGATTCCAGCAGATCGCCTGGCACAAATTGTTCAGAGGACGCGTGACGGCGGTGCGGAAATCGTTTCACTCCTGAAGACCGGAAGTGCGTTTTACGCTCCAGCGGCCGCAACGACTACCATGGTCGAAGCAATTATTCGAGACAAAAATCGTCTGATTCCTTGTGCCTCGTTTTGTGATAAAGAATATGGTGTCGGTGGGTATTACGTGGGGGTTCCTGTCATTCTGGGTAACGGCGGTATTAAGAAGATCGTTGAACTTGCCATGACGAAGGAAGAACAGGCAATGTTCGATAAAAGTGTTAATGCCGTTAAAACTTTGGTGGCCAAAATGCACGAGTTACTTTGAGTGCCAGTTTAAGTATACATTAGAACGTTATAAATTCGGCATTTCCTGTGAACGCGGACGAGACGTCCGCGTTCCAGTCAACTCCGTTTTTTGGGAATAAAACAGGCGAGACGCCTGTTTCCCGGCATTGCGGACGAGACGTCCGCGTTCCAGTCAACTCCGTGTTTTAAATGTTCGCAACCACTATGTATTGTATATTGAGTATTGTATATTGTGATTGAGTGTATTGTGTATTGTGTGTACTATGATTGTGTGTACTATGTATTGAGTGTACTATGTATTGAGTGTACTGTGTATTGAGAGTTTCAATCGATGAACGACGAAACTTTGTTTTAGCATTTTATATTCAAGGAGAATTTTATATGACAAAAATAAATGAACTTTTACATCAATTTTTGATTCTGTCCGATGTTGCGGACGAAACACTAAAAAAAATCGAGGATATCAGTGAACTGAAAACGTTTGAGGCGAGCGAGATTATCTATCGGGAACACGAGAATTCGTCGGCCATGTATTTCGTCGTTTCAGGCCAGGTCGACGTACAGTATCTTCTGAAGAATGGTCGTCGGAAGACACTCGATACCTGTTTGACTGGGGATCTACTTCTCTGGTCCGCCGTAATAGAGCCGCACAAGACAAATTCGATCGGAATCAGTCGAGCCCATTCGGAACTTCTAGCAATAGACGGACAAAAGTTACTCAAGATTTGCGAAGAAGACCATTATTTTGGGCACCGACTGATGGCGCTGGTTGCTTCGGTTATTCGTCGTCGTCTTCAGGCTTCCCGTATGCAGCTTTTTGAGAATAACGAATGATGGAATAACGTTTAAAACAGGATGGATAGACAACAAGGGCGGAAAAATGAAGACGAAACTTGAAATATGCTGTGGAACGGCCTGTTATCTGCTCGGAGCGGGAAAACTGATGACTCTTGAGCAGAATCTGCCGCCAACGTGGAGTGACAAGGTTGATATTCAGTTCAAGCCGTGTCTTGACAAGTGTACCTCGGAACATTTGGAGGGAGCCCCTTTTGTTCGACTGGACGATGAAATAATCACTCGAGCAACCCCGGAAAAAATTATGGATCGACTTCGGGAAAAACTGGAAGGAATCAAGAATGATTAATGGTGCTCAATATATTCGGCGCGAACTTTTAATACGGCTGGTCCGTGCGTTCGATGACGGTGTATTGGAGGACGAACTGGATCGAATACCGATTCGTATGAGACCGAAAGACGGTCCTTCCAGCCGTTGTTGTGTCTACCATGATCGGGCAGTACTTCGTTATCGTCTAATGAATTTGCTCGGCTTCTCCTGCGAGGAGGAAACGGATGAAACCCGATCCCTTGCCTCCTATTATCGAAAAGCACTCGAACGGAAAACCGTTCCCGACGAAAACCCGCTCTCCGCCTGTTCTGCCGGCTGTTCCGCCTGTCCCGATTCCAAAATTATGGTTACGGGCAACTGCCGTGGATGTTTCGCTCGACCCTGTATGTACAACTGTCCCAAACAGGCCGTCTCCATTGTCGATCAATCGGCAGTTATCGATTATTCCAAATGTATAAAGTGCGGAAAATGTTTGAAAGTCTGTCCTTTTCATGCAATTGTCAAAACGACGGTTCCTTGCGAAGAAGCCTGCCCTGTCGGCGCTATAAAAAAGAATGTGACAGGACGGGCCATGATCGATTTCGATAAATGTATTTATTGCGGTAAATGTTTCTCCGCCTGTCCCTTCAGTGCGGTTATGGAACGTTCGCAGATTATCGATGTTTTAGCGGCTATAAAGAGAGGAGAACCATTAATTGCGCTGGTTGCCCCGTCTGCCGCAGTACAGTTTCCTGGAACAATCGAACAACTCTTTACCGCCATTGCACAACTCGGGTTTTCCGATGTCTTCGAAGTTGCACGTGGCGCTGAAAAAACAACAGAAAACGAGGCACATGAATTTCAGGAGAAAATGGCCACTAAACAGCCTTTTATGACCACTTCCTGTTGCCCTTCCTATGTCGAACTGGTGCGAAAACATTTTCCGGAATTTATGAAATACGTTTCCACAACTCCGAGTCCAATGATCTTCGCCGCAAAAATTGCTCGAGAACAACATCCGGAAGCCAAGGTCGTTTTTATCGGACCATGTATCGCAAAACGCGTTGAAGCTTCCAGAAAAGGGATCGATTACGTTCTCAGTTTCGAAGAATTGGGGGCTATTCTCGCAGGACGTCGAATCGATGTCATCGTCTGTGAACCATGGCGTCTTCCACGGCCCGCATCCGTATATGCCCGAAATTTCTCTAAAAGTTGCGGTGTTACAAAAGCGGTACTCGCCGAAACGGAAGGTTTCGATGCTTCCTTTAAACTTGATGCCAAGTTTATTGATGGTATTGATAAAAAAACGCTCCCTTTACTGAAAGTGTACGACTCCGGCAAGATTCCACTGAATTTTCTGGAAGTCATGGCTTGTGACGGGGGATGTACCAATGGTCCAACTTCTCTAATCAATGACCATTGAACCAAAAAACAAAAAACCAGGAAAATATCAGAAATATCTTCCCAATTGATTATTAGGTGGGTCGTTATAAAATCTGCATTTTCCGGGAAGGCGGACGTTTCGTCCGTAACCTCTAAAACAGGTATCCCGCCTGTTTGAAAAAAAGGAATTTAAAACGGTCTTGAGAGGATATAATATGTAGTCAACAACAGTCAGGGAGAATTAGGATTCCGGTTCCGCCTTCATCTGCGGATCGCAGTCAGAATGGTATTCTCCCCAAGTTTCACTCTTCTATTCTTCCTTCTATTCTTCATACATAACACGGAAACCGACATCGAAGACCGACTGCCAGGGTTTAAACCCCGTTCGGAACGAAGACGCGGCACGATAGGGCCTGTCATGCCATGACCCTCCACAAACAATTCGAGTGGATTCCATTTTATCCAATGACTTGATTCCTGTCTTCGCCTGGACTTCGGTATTGGTCCATTCGGCAACATTGCCCTGCATATCAAATAGGCCCCAGGGATTCGGTCGATAAAGACCAGGTCGTTCGGATACAAATCCATTATCACAAAAACGAATGTCTTTAGGATACCAGTCGTCATAATAGGAGGCCTTTAAAGGAGTACGTTCATGAATATACATATCACAGACGTATTCGGAGAGCATCTGATCGGCCAGATTAGCAGATTTCGAGAAGTCATCGTTCCAGTTTCCGTACCAGAAGGGTGTATCAGTTCCAGCCTTGGCCGCATATTCCCACTCTTCAGCAGTCGGAAGTCGGAACATTTTCCCCGTCTTCTTCGATAACCATTTACAAAAGGCATCCGCCTCCAGCCAGGAGACACGGCAGACCGGCAGTTCCGGTCGACTAACGAAGAAACCACGAATACCATGACTCAAACCGGTCCGCGATTCGACACGACTATCGTGCATCGGATCAAATACTTCAAATTGACCGTTCGTGACTTCAAACGTCCCCATCCAGATTGTTTTACCATTCTTTTTTGGTAATTTTGTCAAATAAAGAGTCCACTGGTCGTTCAGTTTGATCTTCTGAAGATTGTCCGATTGACGCTTTACCTCCGGTAATTGATTGACAGCTTCCTCCAGGGACAACTCCATATTCTTGTTTTTGTCTTTATTGGGAATACGATTCCAGTTTTCCCGTTGGGGCGATTCACAACCGGGAAGTGTGTTTTTACCGGTCATTTTTTGTGAATCGAGTTTACCAATGGTCTTTTCAAACCGGGTACGGAGTTCCTGTCCATCCGGAAATGCCCGTTTACCCGCCGAAACTTCTTGAAGAATCTTCTTCTGCCATTCGTCGGGATATAATGGAAGTGGAATCACGGAATGTTCGGTTGTCAACAATTTACCAGCCTGATCCGCTTTATAGATCCGGCCTCGGGCCGTTTCCGAATCGTCCACGATATTAGCGTACATATTCAGAAGTTTAATCCGATGTTCATTCCACTTCTTCGTATGTTCTTCCCCCGCATATTCCTTCCAGGAACCATGATAGGGGGCATTCATATCAATCCAGGTAATAATACGATCCCAGGCTTCCGCATCCATAACGAGACCATAATGGTTATCGCGCAAGAGTTGGACAAGTTCCGTTGTATTGGGGGCAAACTCCATGGGGTTCAAAAGATAGTTGTCACTCTCCAGACCCATACGGCGTACAAAACGAGCCAGATTGATATAGGAGGTCGAGAAATTACCTGTCGGTAACATTCCCATAAAATAGGCGGAGGTAAAGTCCTTAACAATGGTTCCGCCACGCAGATCAAAAGGAGTCGTTCCCCAACCGTGATCCTGACCGTCATGACAGGCAATACAGTAATGGTCCAGGACAGGCTGAACTTCACGTTCATAGGAGAACCCGCGCATCGGACCATACCAGGGTCGAATCTTCGCGACTTCTTTTTTGGAGACAAATGCGTTATTCTGAACCGGAGAAGTCGAGTTTTTATCTTCATGACACCCGGTACAGGACAAGAATTCTCCGGGCATTGCGGTAAACCAGCTTCGCATTTGCTGAACGGCGGCCCCATGCTCGTCGATCGGCTGTATGGCAATCGGAACGTTGGCTGGAACTTCAAATAATACCGATCCATCTTCGTTGACTGGAACGGTTCCAAGCATCTGACGTACATCCCAAGGTCCATCAACACCGACAATACCGTTCCAACCGCCGAATCCAGGGTAGAGATAATTATAGGAGAAGATACGTAAATTTTTGACCGTACCACGTGGCACTTTCTTCAAACCTTCACCGAAATAGAGGTCAGCGACATAAACAGTGGCATCCTTCTTCGAGAGATCAACACGGTCCATAATGACCGGAGGACGATTCGTCGTCCGCCAGGGAAGTGGCTCGAAACAGGCGTAATTAGTCGATTCGGCCAATAGAATCATATTATCATGACGATCAACCAAATAAATGCCCCAGAGATCGGTTCGAGTCGGTTGAGCGGAAACAAGATAATAGTCTTCACTCAAGGGAATCGGCTGAAGATATTTCGGCCAACTTTCGTCTACTATATTGTCGCCGGTCAAGGTGGAATAGTATTTTTTATTCGTTCGCGATTCGATCTTTTTAGGCGAACCGCAAATTCGCGTGACAGCCCCCGCTTCGTCATGACGACCTTTTTGTATATCAAAAAGAACGAGTTCTCCCATTCGCGGTACTCCATGATGTCCGGAAACAACGGTAATGAATTTCGTTGTACTGCCCGGTATCGGTTTCGTATAGAGCATGGTTACCGGCCAGAGACAGTTCGAACCGTAAATCGCCGACTGATTCGTTCCATCAGGATTCATCTGAAAGAGAATACGCCCACTAACATGGGGAATATCAGTATATTCCCAACGGAGATAAAGAATACGACCATCTTCCAATACGGTCGGAAACCAGTTATGTTCCTGATCGAAGGTCAATCGACGAATCGATCCATCTTTATTTTTTCGGAAGGTATTTGTCACTCGAGTCGTTCCCTGCATACAAGGTACACCGATATAACATCCACTCGATTGGAAGATAATGGATTCGTCCGGCAAATAACAGGCATCGTAGTTCGACGCATCCTCGAAATCGGGTAGTTTCTTTTTCATAACCTGATCCGTCGATTTTCCAGCCTGGACCTCCTTGAGATCAAGTTCAAAAACATTCCAGCGCCTCTCGCGGTCAAGGGAAGAAAGAAGGAGCTTTTCCGCATCATAATGAAGGTCCAAATCACCTAAAAAGGTCTCGTAATCCGGCTTGAAGAACGTTTTTATCCGTGGAAACGCGTCTTTATTATCCCCCCGATTCGGTAGGGTCATACACATGAGGCGGTCATGAAAAACATTTCGAGGAAGAGAACTATTGCTTTCATAGTTCTGCGGCAGACCCAAATGACTCGCATTCCGTTTGATGAAAATCAATTGATCAAAATCAAGAATCGGATTGGCCATGGCCGTCTGCCAATAGAGTCGAATCGCCGCAAAATAATCATTTATATATTGACGAACCTGTGGCTCTTCTGTTAAAGAACGAATATTTTTTGTTGCCTGCGCGTTCAAGTATTCGGTAAAGACCTTGTTTTTATCGGCAAGTTTCTGACAGGCAGTCAGATTGGCCGCCAGAAGATTGGAATCACCTTCGTCATCCCGAATTGTTTTAACCAGCGCGAAAATACGATCAAGAAGTTTTTCAAACCTCTTTACCGATACATCGAATACAATATGCCGGGTTTGACCGTCGCCCATGTCATCGTTTGTGGAGGGAAGTGTTACCTGAACGGTAAACGCCTGGTCCGCTTTGGCCGGAATTGATTTTTTCTCCTGTTCTTCAGGAGCGAACATCGTGGGAACATAGGTCAATTCATCATTAATATTGACTTCGGATAATTGTATTTCCGGAGACAGGAATTTAAACGAAACTTTATCTTCCGGAACAAGCGCAATCGCTGTTTCACGACCGAAATGATCCGAAAAAGTTTCGCCACTTTCATGTTTTTTATATCGATCAATGGCATAGGGACGATACCATCCGCCACTCCAGGGACCAGGTTCCCAATTACGGGCTTGTACTATTGTATTTTTGGCGATCGGACGAGGAACCGGCCAGGCCACCTTTTTATCGAATTTCGGTAGGAATTTTAATGCGCACAAATGTGGTATATGTATTCTATCGGTACTGAATCGGAAGACATTGATACCGGTCTTCTTGATCGTCAGATCGGCCTGTTTCAACCATTTTGCCTGACTCGTCATCCAGGAACCGGTCGGTTGACCAAATGTTTTGGTTATAAATTCTCCATTAACAGACAGGTCCAGAGGCCGCGATTCATTGGCAGAATAGAGTCCCCAGAGTTCATAATTCCCCGTTTCAGAAAATGGAACGTCAAACTCCACAAAGGTCAAGTTCTGACCTCCTGTACATAGACAGATATATTTGTCACTATAGGTATTACCGCCTGGAACAACATTTCCGCGATCAAACCATTCGGTCCGAATCGTCAACGCTCCCTTTTCTCCAGACGTTACTTCCGCAGCGTTCGAATAAAATGAAATACCTAATATTAATATAAAAAGACACCATAGCCCCAATTTTAAATACCACAATCGTTTGATCATATCATACTCCCGTTAATAAAAAATCGTCCTCTTTTGTGGATCTCCGTAAAGATCTGCAAACCTCTATTATAATAGTAATAAACCGGAATTGCAACCTGTTTTCCGGAATGACAATAAAGAAAATGACAATAAAGAAAATGATGATAAAGAAAATGATGATAAAGAAAATAATCTACAGTTCACAGGGGAAGGTGATAAAATCTGTTGTTATGACAGACAGGACTGGAGCGCGGACGTTTCGTCCAAAACAGGCGTCCCACTTGTTTTGAAAAAAAAGGAATATAAAACGGTCTTGAGTAATATCAGGGAATGTTGAAAACGATTATTAAAGAGACAAGAGAATGATAATAGATGTAATAACCCCCTATACGGGCAACTCCCGCATAGGGGGTTACATAATGGAAGGAGAAGACAAATCAAATAATTCGGGCGAAATTTCCCGAAATCAATTCGAATAACAAATTATTTTTTCTTCTTTTTAGAAGACTTGTTATTCTGACGTTCCGATTCCACCTTGGCCAATCGTTGTTGTTCCTGGGCCTTTTCGATGATATCTTCCAGCCAGGCTCTAAAACGACTCTTGGGTTTTTCTTCCTTGGGGGCCTCGCGGTGACGTTTGTTTTTCCGGGAATTTCCCGCGTTACTATCCTTGGATGAAGATTTTGGACGGAACGTGGACTCCGATTCAACATCAACTGCAGCCGTTTCCATTTTGGGATAAAATCGGCGTTCCAGAAGTCCCCATAACGACGATGCAATAAAATAAAGACATAATCCACTCGGAACTTTAAAGAACATAAATCCCATAAAGACCATCATGAACGTCATCATACGACGCATCGAACGTTGTTGACGCGCAGCATCGTCATCCCCAACTACAGGAGGCATCATGAACTTCTGCTGTATCAAAAACAAAACAATTGTCAACATGGGCAACAGATTAAAATAGGGACCCAAATAGAACATTCCCTGGCCCATATTGAAACCATACCAGCCGATCGAATTCCAGAAATTACTCCAATCGATCATCATATCGGGAGCAGACAGATTGGAACACCAACGAATACTTTCACCAAATAACGGCACACCATATAAATTAACATCCAGAGAAAGCGCTTTATACAGACCAATAAAGATCGGCAACTGAATAAACATCGGCAAACATCCCCCCAAGGGATTAACTCCAGATTTACGCCATAATTCCTGCTGTGCCTTCATCATTTCCTGGGGATTGTCTGCATATTTTTCTTTAAGGGCGTTGATTTCCGGCTGTAATTGTTGCATTTTAACAGAACTTGTAATTTGCTTCATACTCAAGGGGAACATGAGAAGACGAACAACAACCGTCAAAAGCAAAATGGCCAGACCATAATTAAAAACCAAATATGTTTTAAAGAAATGCAGAATGGCCAATAGCGGAATGGAAACAAACCAGAACCAGCCATACACAATGGTATCCTGTAAATTATAATTTTTTAATAGGGCAGGTTGTTTCGGGCCCGCAAAAATTTGATATTCATGGGAGAGAGTATCCCCCGACTGTTGATAGGGCGCCAGTTCCGTTTCCTGACTCTTGAGTCGGAACGAAACATTGGTATATAAAGGTGCGTCCTTGACTCGCGCCCCAATACGGAGCGGTACATACGATTCCAGCCAGTCCTCCGCGGTTTTCGTCATGGTGGGCATCATGGTACATTGAAAATATTGGGTGTCGACACCAATATAATCCAAATTGACTCTATCGCTTGGCAGTTGCATATCCTGGGCAATATTCATACATCGAATAACCAGCGGGGCTTTATCCTTTAATTGAAGAACAAGATCGCGAAGACCATAGGAACTCCAGCCCGGTCCCGTTTTACGGCCACTTGCATACCAGGCCCCCTCCATGGGAAGTCCACTGGGACCGTCCAAAAGATAGGATACATGATGGGCACTCTTCGCGTCCAGATTACGAATGTCAATCTTCAATGTCAAATGATACTCCGGAGCTGTCTCCTTCTTCCGACCTTTTTCGTTCGGAGATTCACCTGTGACCAGCGAATAGGTTTTGAGTATTTCCAATTGTCGACTCGGCAGGACCTTGCGGAAAACTGCCGTGTTTTCATTCGATTTTTCCGCTACATACTGCCAGAAACCGTTACGTAACCCAACCTCCGCCAACTCCTGATTGATCATTTTGGCCATAGGCGCGTTTTCTATATTCTTCTTGCCCAAATTGGAGGGAAACCAATTGAGTTTTTCTTTTTGGTCATAACTACCCAAGGTCATTAAAAAAGAAAGGGGAACACTATTCTCTTTACGAACCGTACTGGAATAGTCTTCCGCCAATTCGACGGCAGCATCCGATCTATAGGACGCCCCTTGTAATCCGGTTAAATTCGTATAGTCGTTATATGTTTTGAGAAAACCTTCCGGTCGAACAATAGCCACAGGAGCCCGCTGTAATTCAACAGAAACAATTTCCGGAGCAATCGTTATGGGATTCTCCATTTTTTCCGAAGTGGATGTTTTTTTCCCGGCCTCGGTTCCCGTACTGGCCTGTTCGCCGATCAAACTGGTCTGTTCACCGATCAAACTGGCCTGTTCACCGATCAAACTGGCCTGTGCGGCACGACTCTTGAGTTGGGTTACTTTTTCCGCCGTGGCTTTATCGGACATAAAAGCACTCGATTTCAAGACGCCTAGTTGAATCGTTTGGCCCGGACGTGTTTTTAACAATTCCTCGCGCAGAACGTCAAAAGATGTAATTTCTACCGAATGACCTTCCGAATGACCTTCCCCTTGTACTTCAAAAGAGACAATACGGTCACCCACCTTTAATGCTGCCCGTTGAATGGGGGTTCCCTGTCCGACAACCTGAATGGGAACGCCCGGCAGACCAAGACGTATCTCTTCTTTTATCAACGTTTCATCGACAACAAACTGACCGAGATAACCGGTCATATCATGGGTATCCCGATATGATTTTTCGTTCAGTTCGATTCGCGCTACGGAAGCCCCCCTATTGGAGAGTGTTATCAACATTCGATACGGATCCTTCGAATCCATCGACCCCAATGTAATAAATTCCGGAGTTACATTTTCTACGGCCTGCTTGAGTTCCTTCGGCAGATTGGCTTTAACGGTATCAGCGTTCGGCAACGTGACAGGTAATTCTGTTTGCGTCTGATTATCCGATTCCACATTAACCAATTCATCATTTTGTTTTGTTGAACTGGAAAACAAGCGCATAATAATCAGAAAAATACAGACCATCATCAAGAGAGAAAGAAAATTGCCTCCGCCAGATTGCTGGGCGTTTTGAGGAGACGATGGTACTTGCGGAAGCCGGAATGGAGGTAAATTTGGTGTTGGCATTACAGTATAACTACTATCATTTTAAATTTTCAAAAATAAAAGATCCAATATATTCCGAAAATAACATTAAATTAACGTCCTTCAAGGATACGATTACCAAGAAAGTTATCCAATTCCGGAATAGCAAGAATCTTTTCACGGGTCGTTTTCGTGTCATATTCCACACGACGATATTCAATTTGATTTTTATCGGTGTCATAAATGACATAACAAGCTCTTGGATCTTTATCACGAGGCTGTCCGACAGACCCAACATTAATCATTAGTTTTTCATCACCGAGAGTAAAAATACCATGGTCCAAATCCTGTGGTCTAACAAACTCTTTTTTTTCGGTAAAAATGACGGGAACATGTGTATGCCCCTGGAAACAATATTTTCTAACAATGCCGAAGAGTTTTTCCATTTTTTCTTCTTCCATGGTATCTTCACAAAAAACATATTCACTCAAGGGTATACGTGGAGAGCCATGAACATACATGAAATCCCCTTTTCTAACAATCTGTGGAATTAAGGATAAAAACCCCCAACGTTCCTCGTAACGCGGATCTTTTGTATTATCGAGTTGGGATCGCGTCCATCGGATTGCGTTCTCCGCCGCCGGATTAAAGCCGTGTGGATCCACTAAAGCAGCCTGGTCGTGATTCCCCATGATACAAACCTTCTGACGTGGCTCGTCCATGATAATATCAACACATTCCACCGGATTCGGACCATAACCAACCAAATCCCCTAAACAATAAATTTCCTCGACACCTTGGTCAGTAATATCTTTTAGGACAGCCTGCAATGCTTCCAGATTGCTGTGAATATCACTCAGAATTGCTCGTTTCATGAAAATCCTCTTTATATTTTATTTGTGTCGAATGATAGTCTGTTCTCTGCCAGGTCCAACGGAAACAATGGAAACGGGACATCCTGTCAGTTCTTCTATTCTTGTTACATATTTAATGGTATTCTCGGGTAGTTTATCAAATTGTTTGATATCGGAGAGATCTTCCTGCCAGCCAGGAAGTGTTTCATAGACAGGCTCCAAATCACGAACGTCAATAATGGAGGCAGGAAAATAATTAATAACTTCACCATGAAGTTTATAGGCCGTGCAAATTTTAATTTCATCGAAGGTACTCAAGACATCCAATAGCGTTAAAGCTATATCCGTAGCGCCACTGAGCCGGCTTGTATATCGGACCGCCACGGAATCAAACCATCCACAACGACGAGGACGTTTCGTAACCGTTCCATATTCATTACCACGATCCCGAATCTTTTGACCTGTTTCATTATTCAACTCCGTTGGAAATGGACCACCTCCAACTCGGGTTGTATAGGACTTCGCAACTCCTATCAGACGTTTTATAAAGGTGCCCGGTACTCCCGAACCACTTGAAATACCGACTCCGGAACTGTTACTGCTGGTAACATAGGGAAATGTACCATGATCAATATCCAAAAGAGCCCCTTGAGCTCCTTCAAATAAAATTCTACGGTCCGCATCAACAGCGTCAAGCAAAAATAGCGTTGTATCGTGGACAAAAGGTTTTAATCGTTCCGCATAACCGCAATAATCGGCATATATTCGATCCGCATCCAAGGGCTTCAGTGTTTCCTTCATCGCATCGGAAGCATACGCAAAAAGATATCGATTTTTGATATCCGCTATTTTTTTGACGAGTTCTTTAAAATCGGAACGATAAAGATCTCCAAGCCGAATAGCAGTTGATCGGCCTATTTTATCTTGATAACAAGGACCAATTCCACGCATCGTCGTACCAATAGCCTCGGCAGTAACTCCCGTATCGTTCATTAACCGATCTTCTTCAAAATGCCACGGGAAAATTACATGCGCCCTTGTACTAATCATTAAATTCTTCCCAATTTCTACTCCTCGACCACGAAGTGTATCGATCTCCTGCAGAATAGAGGCTGGATTCAGAACAACTCCGTTGGCAACAACGCTCTGAACCTGCGGTCGAAATATCCCACTGGGAATTAATGACAGTTTATATTTTTCGCCGCCGAAAACTACGGTATGACCCGCATTGGCTCCACCTTGATACCGAACTACTATTTCGTTTTCCTGGGTCAAGAGGTCAACAAGTTTACCTTTTGCCTCGTCGCCCCATTGTAACCCTATCACGCATGTCGCGGCCACTGAACTACACCCTTTTATTATAAATGATAATACAAAATTCCTTCACGTTGTCCTCCTGTAAAATATCTTCAGGAAAATTTTGCAACTCCCTTCCATAAAAATCAAATTTCATAGACGAAGACAAGAGAACAAATAACCAAACTTTAAAATTCTACCGTAAAATAACAAGTACGACAAGGGGGGCAAATTATGAAGATCCACCTATTATAGATTTGTATTCCCCGGTTAATTACGGGTATAACTTTTATTCCGTGTATAATTTGTCCGGACATTTTACTAAACAGGACAATTAATATTAGTAAAGTAATATTCGTAAAGCAGATAACATTAGTAAATCGGATAAATAACAAGCGATTGATCATTGTTTATACTTCCTGATTTTCTTCCTCCTTCTGCCGTGCAAATCGTTCCGCCAGAATACTGACAATAATTAATTGAAGGGCATGATAAATCATCGTTGGTAAAATCAGAATCCCCGCCAGGGTTGGTACCCCCAAAATTACCTGCGACATGACTGTTCCATGAACCAATGATTTTTTCGATCCACAAAAAAGTGCGGTAATGCGATCCTCGCGATTAAAATGAAACATCGTACAAACAGCACCTATTATTACATAAATCATAAAAAAAATGGCAATCATACCAAGTGAAAGTAGAAAAAGAGTCGAAAACGACAGTCCTTCAAACATTTTGCCCGCAAACGAATGGCTAAACGAGGTATAAACAATCAATAGAATAACAGTTTGATCGAATTTTTTAAGGAGCTGATTATGTTTTCTGGAAAATTCCCCCCACCATCGATGCAAACAGAGCCCCAAAATGACCGGTAAAAGAATTTGAAGAATCAAACTAATAATAATACTGGAAAAATCACGTCCTCCCGTATCTTCCGTAAAGAAAATCCGCATCCAGAGAGGCGTTAAAAAAACGCCCAATATACTGGAAATACAGGCGTCAAAAATAGCTGCCGGTACATTTCCCCGTGCAATATTCACCATGACAACCGACGAAGAAACCGTCGATGGTAATGACGCCATAAAAAAGATACCGAGCCATAATCCCGTGGCCAGGGTTGCCGCCGATAATCCTTCCACTTGCAATAATTTTATATCAGCCCCTACCGGCATACATCGAAATAAATACATGCAAAATAAAACAAAAAGAGGGAAAAAAACAAAGGTCCCCAGGAGAACAAGAATATGAAGCTTTACATTAGAAAGTCCGGTCAAAATCTGCTGTCGATCCAATCGAAGCCCATAAAAGAAAAATATTACGGAAATACCGTAATTCGCCGCCGAACTTAATGTAAAAACCCCCTCGCTACTACCCGGCCCCGGAAATAACCAGGCTAAAAAAATCGCAAAAAACAATAGTAAAATAAAGGTGTCCAGACCGAATCGTCGTAGAAAAGATTCTGCCTTTATTATAAATACCGATATTTGACCAACACCCACTCTACAGCTCCAAATATAATGATGGACAGTTCGGAAAACCTCCTGGTAACATGAACTTCCTGTACGCATATCCCTGATTTTACTGATCCTGTAAAATGGAATTTCGTATTCTGTTGGTTTCCGGATCCGACCTAATGTTCTTCTTGTAATAAAAATACTTTCCTCTATTCTATCTTCTCTTTTATTACTGACAAGGTGAACGAAAAGTGTTCAATGATTGCAAGGTATTATTTCTTTTGCGGTCTTGTAATGGAACAACTTCATTGTTACAATATATTGTTACTATATATTACTACTATATTGCAGGTCGTTATAAAATCGGCATTTTCCGGGAACATGGACGTCTCGTCCACCTCTCCGTATAACAGACGTCTCGCCTGTTTTGAAAAAAGAGATTTATAATGGTCTTGATTATATATATTACAACGATAACAAATGGCTCCAAAATCGGTAACCGTTCACGGATATAAAGTGAAACCACGATAGCACTGATTTTCACGGATAGTTTTTTGACAAACAAACTATTTTATGATATAATTATTTATTATCATAGATAAAAATGTTTCGTTTGTTATTGTAAAATATTGTATTTTACAGCAGACTATCTCTGTTTATCCGTGATATCCGTGGTTCCAAAATTGTTCGTGAATAGTTACCAAAATCGTTTATAGCGAACTGACATTCCACCGATATTCGGAAGAAAGGATCCCGGGTCCCAATGAAATTATTCTTTAGTTTTTTTGACCGTAGTTTTTTTGTCTTTAGTTTTTTTGTCTGTTTATTCATCTTGAGTTGTGGTTTTTGTTACGCTGCGGAATATGATGTCGTTGTTTATGGCGGAACATCTTCAGCAGTTACGACGGCGATTCAAGTTAAAAAAATGGGAAAAAGTGTTATTATTGTATCGCCCGACAAACATTTGGGAGGACTCTCAAGCGGCGGTCTGGGCTTTACAGATTCGGGACGTGTCGCCACAGTCGGTGGACTTGCCCGTGAATTTTACCATCGAATCTATCTCGCCTATCTGAATGATAATGCCTGGCAATGGCAAAAAAGATCCGAATATGGTAATGTTGGGCAAGGAGTTAAAGCCATACTTCATGAAGATCAAACCATGTGGATCTTCGAACCGCATATCGCCGAAATTGTTTTTGATAAATGGATTGAAGAATACAAGATTCCCGTTGTACGTGAAGCTTTACTTGATCGTGAAAAAGGAGTCGTAAAAAAGGGACCGCGTATTGTTTCCATAACAACATGCGATGGTAAAACCTATACGGGCCAAATGTTTATCGACGCCACCTATGAAGGAGATTTAATGGCCACAGCAGGGGTCTCCTATCATGTCGGTCGTGAAAGTAACACCCAATATGGAGAAAAATGGAACGGTAATCAGGTCGGTATTTATCATCATCGACATTGGTTCGCAGCAAAAATTAGTCCCTATGTTGTCCCTGACGATCCAACCAGTGGACTTCTCCCCTATATCGATAAATCCGAGCCCGGTATACGCGGTAATGCGGATCAACGGATTCAGGCATACAACTTCCGCATTTGTATGACCCAACATCCGGCCAATCGAATCCCGTTCCCCAAACCAAAAAATTACGATCCGGCAAAATACGAAATTATGAACCGGTTATTGGCTTCCGGATGGCGTGAAATGTTTTCCAAATACGATCCTATTCCCAATCTAAAAACCGATACCAATAATCATGGTCCCTTCAGTTCCGATTTTATCGGTATGAACTACGAATATCCGGAAGCCTCCTATCAACGACGTGCAGAAATTATTCGGGAGCATCGTGAATATCAACAGGGCCTACTCTACTATCAGGCAAACGATCCGAAGGTCCCGGAGGATATTCGCAGACAATACGCTACATGGGGACTCGCTAAAGATGAATTTTCTGATAATGGCAATTGGCCATGGCAAATCTATGTTCGTGAAGCTCGTCGAATGATCGGTGAATATGTCGTTACAGAACACGACTGCTTTAAAACTCAACCGAATCCAATGCCGGAATCCTTTAAATCAATGCGTCGTTATGGTTCCGTAGGACAGGGAAGTTATGCACTCGACTCCCATAATGTACGTCGCTATGTTACCCCGGAAGGTTTTATTCAGAATGAAGGCGATATCGGCGTATCACCCAAGGGACCCTACCCTGTCGATTACGGCGCTATTGTTCCGAAAAAAAAGGAAGCTGTTAATTTGCTCGTTCCAGTCTGTGTCAGTAGTTCTCATATCGCTTTTGGATCAATTCGTATGGAACCTGTTTTTATGATCCTGGGACAAAGCGCCGGAACCGCCGCCTGTATGGCAATTGACCGTGCTAGCGCTGTCCAGGATCTCGATTACGAATCTCTTTCAAAACAACTGAAAACAGATGGCCAACGTTTATAGTCCCCAATACAATATTTATTATAGAGATTATTATATACTCAAGGTCGTTATAAAAGTCTATTTTCAAAACAGGCGAGACGCCTGTTTTGGAGGATGCGGACGAGACCTGCCTGCCGTCAGGCATGGCGTCCGCGCTCCCAGGAAATGCCGTATTTATAACGTCCTAATGTTTATTATAGAGATTTTTATATTATAGAGGTCTTTAATATTATAGGGTCAAAATTTAGGACCGAGAAGTAACTTCGATTACTTTTCAACAGGAGTTCCTTCTGTTTTTTCGATTAAATTTTCTAATTTACAAGTTCATTCAAGTCCTAATGAACTTTATTCCGATATTTGAGATCAATACCATTTTAGGTAAAATGAACCAACAATACCGATATTTATCGTTATTTTATTTGTATTTCGTATCATAACAAGGTCATGAACTTTAAAATAGAAATCTGACATACTATGGATAGTTTGCAACGATTAAAAGGAATAAAAAGTTTGATTGGCAATACACCGTTGCTTCAAATAGATTTTACATGGCGGGGCAAGCCCCGATCGATATTTGCCAAGGCGGAATATCTCAATTTGACAGGTTCGATCAAGGATCGAATGGCCTATCATATTCTCCGTAAAGCATATGAAAACGGTACACTCCAGCCGGACGCACGTATTGCCGAAGCGACCAGTGGCAACACGGGAATTTCGTTTTCAGCGCTTGGTAGAACGATGGGCCATCCGGTAACGATTTTTATGCCGGACTGGATGTCGATCGAACGCCGTAATCTGTTGAAATCGTATGGGGCGGAGATTCGCCTTGTATCAAAAAAGGAAGGTGGTTTTCTTGGATCGATCCGTTTGGCGGAAGAGATGCAGAAGAAAGATCCGCAGGTATTTCTTCCCCGCCAGTTTGATAATGAAGACAATTGTGAAGCGCATTATCTTTCGACGGGTCCGGAAATTATTGCACAACTAGCGAAGGTGCAACGTGGTCCGAGTGCCTTCGTCGCCGGAGTCGGAACTGGAGGAACCGTCATGGGAATCGGTCGTTTTATCAAGAAATTGTTTCCCCAGGCCCGTATCCATCCACTGGAACCGTCGAATTCTCCAACTCTGTCGACAGGATACAAGATCGGTTTTCACCGGATTCAAGGTATCTCGGATGAATTTATTCCAGCGATTCTGAAACTTGATGAACTGGATTCGGTCGTAAAAGTGGATGATGGTGACGCCATCCTCATGGCGCAAAAACTTTCTCGCGATTTGGGGCTCGGCGTTGGAATTTCAGCAGGAGGAAACTTCCTTGGCGCAATTAAACTTCTAAATGAAATGTCCGACGCAGAAGCTGCGGAAGCAACCATTGTTACCGTTTTCGTCGACGATAACAAGAAATATCTTTCTACAGACTATACAAAAGAAGAACCGACCAAGATTGACTCGATAACGCCCGACATTGATCTTCTTCAGGTTACCGCAATCGGTATGTAACCATCATTTTAAGAGTACCGTTTTTTATGGGGAAATGACATGTAATTCATTAGAATGAAAATTATGGCCTGCTTGACATGGCATTTACCGTTCGATACAATTGGGGCATAGAGAGTGCAATTCTGATAATTATAGACATAAAATCTAAAAGGGGTCCCCTAATGAAACAATCACGACGTCAATTTATTCGGACAAGTGCCTTAACCGGTTTGGCGCTTGTCGTTCCCTATCATTTTTCAACGGGGGCGGAAGAAAAGCGTCCGCGTCTTCGAATCGGAGTAATCGGTTTGGGTGGTCAAGGACTCGGCAATGCGTATGCGATTAGTTCGCTCGCCGATATTGTAGCAATTTCCGACGTTGCGCCCGATTACAAGGTGGCTGGCGTTATGAATAAAAAGACACTCGGCATCAAAAAGAACGATACGGTCATACTACCCGATTTCTATCCGGACTATCGCAAATTGCTTGAACGGCAGGATATTGACGCCGTAATAGTGGCCACACCTGATCATTGGCATACAAAAATATCGATTGAAGCAATGCAGTCGGGAAAACATGTCTATTGTCAGAAGCCACTGACCTTAACCTTGGAAGAGAGTGCCTTAATACGTAGAGCGGTCGAAAAATACGGTAAAGTATTTCAAGTAGGAACCCAGCGACGAACCCAGGTCAACGAATTTGCGTTAGCGACATTAATAACCCGGGGAGGCTATCTAGGCAAGGTTCATAGAATTGTATGTGTTATCAATCCCGGCAGGGAAAGTGGTCCGCTCCAGAAGTTTCCCATTCCGTTTAAAATGGATTGGGATAAATTCGTTGGACAGGCCCCCATGGTCGATTATATAGCGTCGAGTCAAGGACCGGGCAAACTCTGGGGAAGTAACAATTTACCTGACCAGAGTAACGGTGTTCTGACCTTCCGATGGTGGCATAATTTCGCCGGAGGCAAAATTACCGACTGGGGAGCCCATTATGTCGATGGCGCGTTATGGGCCGTTGATCGCGAGAAAAAAGGCGATGGTCCCGTCCGTATCGACGGTTCCGGAAGTCGTTTTCTGGTACCATACAAGAATGGATTCCCAACGGTCGATAATATCTATAATACGGCGGTTGACTTCAATATAAAATGTACCTATGCCGATGGATTTGAACTGATCGTAACCAGTAAAGCCCCAAGTGGCGATGGTGTTTTTATCGAAGGAGACAAGAGTCGTATTCATATTAATTGCGACCGTATGAAAGGTAAATTAATAGAAGAAGGAATTAAAAGTCAGTTTACAAAAAAGGATTACGAGGCACTCTTTAACGGTAAACCGGTCGAAAATCATTGGCAGAATTTTGTTCGCTGTTGTATTGAAGGCGGTACACCGATTTCCGATGTTGCGTCCCATGTTCAGGCCGTTAATGTCTGTCATTTATGTGGAATCGCATCCCGGGTCAATCGTGAAATTCAATGGGATCCAGTTGCGGAAAAAATTGTTGGCGACGAATTGGCCGCATCGTTCTATAGCTATAAACAACGAAAAGGATATGAACTCCCAACCTTGAATTAGATTCGTCAGGACTCTTCCTTTATCAAAATTCGGGTCGAGGTGAAAATAGAGTCGGAAGGACGGTCAAACGAACGATATGTCCTAAAAAAGACCTATTGTTCACAGTGTGGTGTAATAAAATCTGTTGTTTTGAAAAACAGGACTGGAAGGTGGACATCCCGTCCTGTACTTTTCAGGATTGTATCCAGTCCGTATCCCTTTAAAATTACCATATAATACTGTTATGTTTTACCCATATGAACCATTACCCTTTGAACAAGACCAAAAAACTCAAAAATCTGATTTTATCTGTTCTCAAGAAATTTATCTATTCCCGCCTTGTGTTTTATCTGCTAAAAACTGTTTTTAAATATCTGCTTCCAGAATGATTCCCGTAATTTAGGATATATCTGACCTTGGATCTTGTTTCTATATTCAATCTTGTTATAAAGAGTTATCAGTCGTGTACGATGGTTTGTATTTTTACCAATAGAGGAAAAATCAAATGATAACAAAAGATAATAACGGTGATTTGAGTATTATGGCAGGTGATGATGGTTATTTAAAAATATCCGGACTTGATACGACAAAAAATCTGGATATTTGTTTTTGGATTATGGATCCAATCTCGGGTACCGTCATCAAGGAATATCATCAAACAAGTATTTATCAGGAAGAAGTAACTGTAGTGTTACAGAGTGCTGATACTTCCAAATGGCATTGTGGTGTCAAGCCTCGAACTTTGTATTACGGAGTTACGATTCATGACGAACTATTAGGAACACATACAACGTTTCCTGCTGTTGGAACCACGCGAAAACTAACGATCTTTTCAAGTGGCCACCAGCGATTATTTTAGTATCGTATAAAATTTATATATAAATAAAAAATTACGGGATTTGTCCATACCCTCGATTTAACGAATGTTACACTTCCGGGAAACCGGAAGTTCACCTTCTTCTGGGGCTTAAATTTAGGTTAGCGGCTAAATGGAACAAGAGATCCAATATCCGTAAATTAATTGTTATTCTCCGTTAATATCTCTTTAATAATACTGTCTCGATGGAGCATGAACGAGTGCATGATTTGATAAATTTCCGTCGATTCATAATTCTGAAGGATCAGTTGTCCATCGATAGTCAATTCATACAACATTGCATTCGGATATGCTAGAATAATTGGTGAATGGGATACGATAATAAATTGTGAACCTAATTCAACAAGGTCATGGATAATACGAAGTAAAGCGATCTGACGAAGTGGTGTTAAAGCCACTTCCGGTTCGTCTAGCAGATATAATCCACGGCAATCGAAACAGTGCTCCACAAGTTGCTGAAATGCTTCCCCACGTGAAAACTGTTTGAAATCGATATGGTCGATAGGACCGACATTCTGAAGAAAATGGGCAAAATGTTCCGCACGATAATAGAAACCATTTCCAGAAGACATTGTTAATCCACCACTATACAAACGCATGGCATCGGCGAGACGGGATATACGGCCCGTCGCTGAAAATTCATGATGACGACTTCCTCCTTCTATATTTAAACCGCTCAATCGGGCTATCGCCTCCAGTATGGTTGTTTTTCCTGTCGCGTTATCTCCCAGGATACAGGTTACCTGTTTCTCGAATGATATGTCCTCAAATCTTCTGATACAGGGAAGAGAAAAAGGATACTCCTCCCACGACTCGACTCGTTCGCGTAATAAAACAAGTTTACTGATATAGAGATTCCCCATTCTGTATTCGGTTTGCTTTTTCTTCTTCATTCGATTATGACTCTGCCACGTTTTGTAATTTTCAGCAGTTTTTATATTTCCAGCAGTTGTCTTTAAAGTCACCTGTTGTCGATATTATATCGCAATTTGCTTTTTTTGCTGGTATCTGAATATCTCGAAAAATCATTTTTCGACCGGTCATTTGCAGATATACTCAAGGTCGTTATAAAAGTCTATTTTTCCAAACAGGCGAGACGCCTGTTTGGGAGGATACGGACGAGACGTCCACGCTCCCGGGAAATGCTGAATTTATAACGTCGTACAGTATACATGGTTGTAAAATAATATAACAGGATATTGTAAACATAGTGAATATAACAGAAAAATAAATCATGGTCGTAATGATAAAAACGACCTTGAATATATTTGGAATGAAACTCTCCTTCCGGATTATTTTCCATCATATTTTAGTTTTAAATGGGATCTCTTCAATATCCCTGTATTTAGGACATGACATCCGTATCCCCAAGAGTCCGGGAACGACCAAAATTTAAAGTCACATCTAAAAATATAAATTCAAAAGAAGAATTATCCCTAATTTATCTGTATACTTGAGTGGTTTTTAAATACAAAATGTTATCTTTTAAGTTTTTTAAATTGTAGATTTATCAATGTTCAACACCGGCTATATCGGCGGCGAGTATCTCAATTAACGGTTCATCGAAATACTGCATAACGACGACATGGGAATAAATTCCGGTACAGGCCATACAGTATTTGTGAATAACGGCATCTGCTGGACGGGGAAAATACACGGTAGTGGACCAGGGATTAACATGTGGCTCAATTCCGTATCGTCGGAGCGCGGAAACGAGTTTTCCGGTCATGGTCAGGACATGATGACCTTCCATACGGAAGCCTTCGTCTTTAGTAGTCATGATACGCCAATAGAGTTTTAGAACGTCAAAACCACTTCGGGAACAGCTAATTGTAGGCATAACACAATCGAGATAGGGAACGGACAAGTTATTCAGATGTTCAAGAATATCTTTTCGACAGACAAAAACCCCGGCAGGCTCGTTAAGCGCAAAAAATTTATGTCCGGAAACGGCAAGGGAATCAAAGTGCATCGTCTTCTGATTCAAGATGGCATTAGCTGCAGGATCGTCCAGCCAGGGCAGATAACCGCCGAAGAGTGCAACGTCGAGATGTCTGTAATATGCGGGCGGATTCACCTCTTTCAATACCCCTTCCAGAGCAGTCTGATCGTCAATGGCTCCTTTAAAAGTTCCACCAATGGCTATACCGATTAGAGCGGGACGCGTTCCGTCCAATTGTCGTCGAAAATCGGCTATATCGATACGACCATCTTCCAGCGCATGAATAACCCGAGTCTCTAAATTCAGAATATCTCCGAGTTTCTGAACGGAATAGTGTGCTTCACTTGATACATAGAGGATGGGAGGAAGACTCGATTTGGCAGCCAACTCTTTTCGACCAAAATAAAGACCGTGCATATTACCATCGGTTCCGCCGTTGGTGACAACGCCCCAAAAACTATCGTTCGCAAAACCGTATTTACCTGCCAAATAATCGACGACGAAACGCTCAAATTCGTCCACCTGAAGCATATCCCAGGCTTCTTTATAGGGACTGCCAACACTGATTAACGTCGTATTACATAGTCCTGTTTCCAATAACCATTCGTAAAATCCCGTTATATTGGTTTCCTGATCAAATGGATATCCCATCTGATAACGTCGTCGATTAACGATATTCCGAGCCACTTCCGTCAGATGACGTAATTCCTGCTCGTCCGGCTGTTTTTGTAATGTCATTTTCTTCTTGATTCTATTTCTTGTTTATTTCCTGAAGCATTGTCAGAAGTTTTGTTCGAATTTTTGGTTCCGCCATTTCTTCCAAACTGCTGGTTCCACGCCAGGTATTGTAACCCCCAAGCTCGAATTGTTCCGCCGTTGGCAGATAACCATTACTGCCATTAGCCAGACTGATAATCATGAAGGAATTAAAAGGTACATTATTCCTCAAATCATGTCCTGTAAAACTATAGACTTCATGGGGAATCGTTCCGATTCCGAAGTCGCCAATACGAATGGCTTGTAACGGGATTGTACGTTCGGCTTCGACATTGGCCAAATCAATTGTCCTCCGTGCATAGGACATGGTGGTTGTCCGTACTGTAGGATTGTCTTTATTGGCTTCGACAAAAACTTTTGCCTCGGCTACTTCGGCGGGCAACGGCTTGCGTACTTTTAATGTCAAGGTATCCTGTATGGAATGGAGAGGAACATCATCGGAGAATTTAATATTTTTATAGGCATCCCGTACTTTTTCCGCAATATGTTCTCCCACTACAATATAATCGACTTTTTCCTGATTGGGATTCAGGAAATCGATACAGTTGGTATCACCGCTGGTTCCATTAGTCATCATGGCAACGAAATTATTGGGGGCCTGGAGCATCTCCTTTATACGTCGAGCGTAGACACCAAAATAATCGGAAGAAATCGCTGTAGCATTTCCAGCGTAATGTGTTGAATAATTAGAGAGAATGGCAAGCGGTTTACCGTCAGGAGTCTGGAAGGCGAGAATATAGATCGTCTGATCGGGAACGCCCGTTCTGGAAATGATATTCGGACTCATACGCGGTGGATTCATACGTGCGATATTTTTCTTGACTCCGGTAAAAGCGGCAGGTTCATCCCAACCGACTTCATCCGGCTTCATCAAGAAGCGGCGACAGAAGACGTGCCGTGGTTCGCGAGCGGTAGTCCATCCGAATTGCGCGGGCTGGAGATTCTCTTTTGCCTTGCAAATCACCTGTACGGTACAATCCGACAGAAATGGAATGTATTTGGCATTGACATCGGTATACGTTTTAGCACGAAGGCCGGGCGCAAAATGGGTGTGGGTTGTGGAAATACAGATACGGGCCGGATCGAGTCCTGTTTTCTGTCGGACTTTTTCCTTAATATCACTAATGAATTTGGCAGGGGCGGCAACAGCGTCAATTGTCGCGAAAACGAAGTATTCTTCTCCCTTTTGAATCATTATGGCCCTGGTAAAAAGAGGTTCTACTATCGAGTTGAATGTTCGCGGCTCAAAATACCCATCCACTGCAACTGGAAACTCCTTCGGTGACGCGGCTACAGTTGCCGCTCCTGCCTGAAGTGTCGGACCTTTTTCGGAAGCCGTCGATGGTACTCCTGGAAGAAAGAACTGTCCCAAAAGGAGCAGGATGCCAGCCAATATATTTAAATTTTTTTTCACCATTGTTTGTTCCTTGTTACTAAAGGTGTCTGTTTGATCTTCCGGTCAAATGGAAGAAAAACGTTGAGGTTGAACCGAAAATGTAATATCGATCCGATTCATATACATTATTAATGATTATAACCAAAATAAAACCATAAATCAACGGGGTTTATTTTTATTGAGTATCATTCTATAGGGAAAAGATTCTTCACTGCCACTTTTCCGCCTGACGAACACCATGTTGGCTTTTCCCGAAGGATATTTCCCCGATCCGTCCGAATTTTTCCATGTATTTGAACTGTTTCCGGACTTTATTCGGATATTGGTCGGTCATTTTTAAGTTTCTCCAAAATCATTGGCCAGGCTATAGAGTTCCTCTTGATATTTTAACCGACATTACTACTTCGGTCGGAAATTTGTTGGGAGCTGTCACTATTTTACTCTAAAATTTACTCCGGAACCGGGATTCCGGTTACACCTTCATCCACGCCTTGACGTTGGAGTACGTTTTGAAGATAATAATGTTTTGAAGATAACAGATTTTAAACAAATATCAATAAATCCGGAAATAATCGTGGTAAAAGAGAGAATACAATGTATAATATCCTATTGGGAAGTATTACAGACGAACTCAAAAATTCAATTCAAATGTTAGTGGATTATTTCAATCGAGTTTTCCATGAAGAAGAACGAAAACATAATAAAAACAGTAACCGTTCACGGATATAAAGTGAAACCATGGATAATACTGATTTTCACGAATAGTGTTTTTGGTAAACAAACTTTTTTATGATAAAATTATTTATTATAATAGATAAAATGTTTCGTTTGTTATTGTAAAATATTGTATTTTACGGCAGACTGTCTGTGTTTATCCGTAATATTCGTGGTTCCAAAATCATTTGTGAATGGTTACGATTACTACTGTATCTCCAGTAATTAACAGTATCTCCAGTAATTAACGTGATTTGATATTGAGAGCGCAAATGATATCGGTTGTTTTGATATTATTGGATATTCAGAGGGCGCGTCTTCCCATTGAAAATCAGGTACTTCGCCTGTTTTTTGTTTTTAATATCTTTATAAAAATAGAAAAAATACAATGATGAAAAAACTGTCAACATTCCTGATATCAGTTATTGTGCTTTTCTTTTTGGGACTGTTGTTCTGTTGTTTCGTACAAGCGGACGATTCAACTGTAGCAAAAACAGATCGTTTCAATTTTTTTCGCGATGACCAATTCAAACGTGGATTTTATGTTGTGAACGAAGGAAAAAGTGAAGGAATTCTTCCCTTTTCGACATTCCAAAAGACATTACCCTGGTGGACCCTGGCCGAACATGCTTCCCAATATGATATAACAAAAGTACCATTAACATTTCAGGATAAAACAATGGTGGAATATCGTGACCCGGGAAAAATGGTTCAGATACAACGAACAGAACAAGGGGAAAATATTCTGCGTCTAAATGTTTATGGTGAACAAGAGTATAAACAACCACGCAAAAAAGCATCGGATCCCTGGGTCCATCTCCTGTTATCCAAAAACTTCGCTCCTCAAGAGCAGGCTGAATTAAACGGACCGGAAGCTCTTTGTTTTTCTTGTGATCTTCGTGTTGCCCAATGTGAAAACCGAATGAAACCGGATGATTACGATTCTCGTCTCCATTGCGGACAGACAACCATCTATTTTATTTTTCAGAATTTAAATAAAAAATCTGCGGATTACGGCGATTATCTCTGGTTTGGAATCTATGTTTATGACAGTCGATATATTTTGCCCGAAGAACGTATTATGATCGACGGTTCTACGAAGGTTGCAGAAGGTGAAAAACGTGGAACTGGTAAACTAATCTATGTTCCGGGCGGTGAAAAGGCCCTTAACGAATTTTATCATGGAAATAATCCTGCCGACTTCAAATGGGTCCATGTCGAAGCAAATTTGAGCCGCTATGTTCAGGAAGCATTATCGACCGCACAACAGAAGGGGTTTCTAACCCATACGAGTCTCCCCGAGTTAAAAATCGGTCATTTCAACTTCGGCTGGGAAGTAACCGGTACCTTCGATTGCTCCCTGGAAATAAAAAATCTAAATCTGTTTTATGACAATAAAACTATGAAATAAAAGCACGAAAAAAAACTACGAAATAAAAGTGTAATATAAATACTACTGTTTTAATACTGTCATTTATTTTCGCCCACTTCGTATCCAGGATTGAGAAGGGGTACTATTTTGCTGGGATTTTGCTGCTGATCGATTGGTTCCAACGGAGAGTTCCCCTTGTTGATCCGGCTTAATGGCCTCGGTAATCGGCGCGAAAATATCCGATTCGACAGAGGATTTCGCAAATGGGTCTGCCGATGGTGGAGGGGAAGGGGCAGACTGATTGACGTCTTGTGCAACTTCCGGAGTGGATTCGACAGGAACTCGCTCCTGAACCGAACGTTCGCGATTGGAACGCGTTCGTACATTACGTTCACCGGAGGCGGTTCGGTCTTGAGTCTGGCGATCCTGGCCTGTTCGTTCCGTTGCGGTACGATCCTGAAACGTTCGTTCTGTATTCGTTCGTTCCGTTACTTCTCTGTTTCTCGTCTGTCGATCCCTGACCGTTCGATCCCGAACCTGACGATTTCGGGCCGTTCGATTGACGGAACCGGCAACGGAACTTCGATTGCTATTGGCCCCGGAACCTCCGGAACTGTTCGATGTTGTCGTATAGGGTTTACGACGTTCCATGATTTTATGACCGGCTAAAGGTGTTGTCGGCAGCCAGGAAACCACCTGTCGTGTCATGGGGATAGGTAACCCCAATGATTCGACGAGTTCATCAAATGTCATTTTTGTATAATCCGGACCGGAGGTACCGTCTGCCATTACACTCTCTTCTGCTCTATCTTCTGTTAAAAGGGAACCAACTATACGACTTCCAAGATCGGTTCCAGCCTTTTGTGTCGATTGTGCCGGAGCGTTTTCTTCCGACCATAATAAAAATTGTGGACTGGAACGCAATATCTCTACTTCATCAATAGACATTAATTTCAATGTAACTCGAATCGCTACAGGCAGACCCTCTTTTTTGATACTGTCCCAGTCAGTCAACCAACTTTTTCCATCAAAATAATCGAAGTGACAATCGACAACTTCAGGAGCCCATAAAGTCGCCTCTTCCGTGGACATTGTTAATTGTGTCGGAGTCAATATTTTTTGTCCGATTTCCTCTTGTGCTTTTCCCAGGGGATCTTCAAGATCTTCCATCGTCGGTGTTTGTAAACTCCCGACAAATGCGGAACCAGCAACAGTTTCTCTTGAATCTCCCGAGGAACTGCCGGAACCCGAATTTTCGAATGGGGTTTCGAAGTCCAGTTCCCGGCGCGACAGACCAAATTTTTCAACAAGCTGCTGCGATAATGATACTGCTGAATCCCTGCTATTATCCAATACTTGCAACGAACCAACTAATTGAGAACCGGAAGGAGCACGTTCTTCCATTCCATCTTCCGTAATATTCGATGAAATGGAAGTATCAGAGGGAGGCTCCGGTTTTTTCATGGTTGCGGGCGATATGAATTCATAGAAAATCGTTTTCAGTTCCGGAACTTGAGGGGCTTTTGATTTTCCAAGACCAAGTGCCACTTGACGATTCTCTTCCGGAGTTGCCGTTGGCGCAAACAGATTGGGCTGAACAACGTCAATCTGAAGACCTTGAGTGTTGCCGCGTATACCGAAACGACGAATGGCCGTCCCACCCGTCGTCGTTTCCAGTTGTGGATGAATCGGATCTTGAATTGCGGAACCTAAATCATCGTTCATCATTTGAGCCAGGGAACGAACCAATTGCGAACGTCCGACCCGATTTTCGGTCGTTAGATAACTTCGGGAATAAAGACGGACAATACTCCACAACATCCCAAGAAGCGACGACAATAAAATCAATACCAGCATTGTCTCCAATAGCGTAAAGCCTGAAGAACGATTTCCATGATTGTCTCGTTTTATGAAATAGAACATTGTTTACTCGTTTATCTGCCGGTTACGGACTCTTGTCAAGATAAATGACACACTCTACCAGTATAATATAACCGATTCTTTTTTACAAGACTTCCTGAAAAATAATACCGAATAAACAATAACTTTATTATCTCTTTTATTATCTCTTTTTTCAAAAAATGATCTTGATGAAGATCACGCTTCCCGCTAAAATAATCGTGGTATCATGAATGAAAAATGGATTTTTGAATAATCCTTCCCCTTTAATATTATATTTTCCCATGACCGATGTAAATTCAACGACATTTCGTTTTGAAAATCTGCTTCATCTTCGCGAATGTATTCGGGATCAGAAAAAAAACGAGCTTCTTGTTCTTCTCAATAGTAGAGTAAAGATTCTCGACGAGAAAAGCGAACTGGAACAAACAATAGAAGAGCTACAAGACCGCCGTCGCCAATCGCAGAAGGAAGGGCCGATTGATATGTCCGAACAGATTCAATATTCCAACCATCTTGACTGGCTCAAAAAAAAACGGACGGAACTCCTAAATCAATTGAATTCAATCGACAAATATATAGAAGAAAAACGATCAGAACTGGAAGCGGCCATGCAGGAGGTGAAAATCATGGAGAATCTTCGTGAAAAGGACGAAGAAAAAAAAGAAGAACAGGTTCGTCGATCCGAGAATAATCAGATGGACGAACTTCAAATCAATCGTAGAAATTTATAGTTTTCACGAATTAAGCGTATTCTATGGCCGATTCTGTTTCATCTTTACCGTTTTTTAGCTTTTTTACACATCACAAATATCAAATCAACTTTCATAGACGGATTCCTTCGAGAATTCACATTCTTCGAGGAAGCCACGGAGTTTATTGGAACGACAGGGCATTCTTAATTTTTGAACGGCCTTGGCCTCAATCTGGCGAACTCGTTCACGAGTAACGTCGAAGATACGACCAACTTCTTCCAAGGTATACATATAACCGTTGTCAAGTCCGAACCGCATTTTAATAATATCGCGTTCCCGGGGAGTTAGCGTTGTTAGTGCTTTTTCCAGTTCGTTCCGAAGAAGAGAATTCGTCGCAGCACGTTCAGGACGGCAAATGTTCGTATCGGCCAGGAAATCACCAATAGTGGCCCCTTCCAGTTCTCCGATGGGCTGTTCCAAACTGGTAGGAGTTGCCCCCATCAGGAATATCTGTCGTACTTCGTTTATATCCATCTGCATTGCCTCGGCTATCTGTTGATGCGAAGGATTACATCCATACTTCTGATAAAGAGTCTTCTGGCAATGTCGCAGTTTTGTCAACTGGTTCATCATGTGAACCGGAATCCGAATCGTTCGACCTTGTTCCGTAATCGAACGTGTAATAGCCTGTCGAATCCAACAGGTGGCATAGGTCGAGAATTTAAAACCACGTCGATATTCAAATTTATCAGTGGCACGCATCAGACCAGTATTTCCCTCCTGAATCAAATCAAGGAAGTTCAAACCGCGATTCCGAAATTTTTTTGCAATGGAAATAACAAGTCGAAGATTACGTCGGGACAGTTCACTTTTCGCGTCTTCATATTCACGACGATATTTCTGCATTAACTGAACTCGTTTACGTAATCTGGCCGGACTTTCTTGAACCAGCGCAATCAGGTTATGGAGTTCCTGTTTTAGAGAGTGACGACGTGCCTTGTGAAGATTGCCCAGGAGCCGACCGCGACGTAACGTCTCTACAATCTCGTCTATTCGACAGGAGAGATGAACCATCTGGTCCATTAGTGTTTGAATACGACGTGTCCGAAGGCTCATTTCCTCAATTAAAATACCGCATTTACGACGACGAATGAAGTCGTCCCGTTTGATCTTGTTCTTCTCGAAACTATTATAGCTCCGATGGATTCGAACTTCGGTATCAGAACGTACTTTATCCAGTAGTTTTTCCAGGGTTGCCAGATTGACAGGCATACGCAGTAAAACCTGCTCCTTGGAACAGTGATCAGACAGTGACTTTTTAATGGTTCGATCAAAAGCAGCTTCCTGGTGATAGACACGATTCAAGGCCTGATAACAAGAGAAGAGTGAATAGGGGGCTTCAATAACAATTCTTCTGTAGAGACGGCGCATTTTCTCTATTTTCCGTGAAAGGAAAGTTTCGTCTTCCTTGGATAATAGAGGAATATCCGCTAGTTGGTTCATATACAAACGAAGTGGATCGCTTGTTAATTGAGGTATTTCCGCTTGTGAAAACAGATTGTTGATGGACTCTTGGATTGGGGTGGTCGAAGTGGAAGACTCTACTGTTTCCAAAATGATCGGTTCCACGTAGGTACGCGAAACATCTTCTTCCCCTTCCATTGAGGAATAATAGTCGTAATAGATATTTTCATTTTCTTCCTGTACGAGTTCTATTCCTTCTTCTTCCAGTAAAACGAACCAGTCCATCATTTCCGGCGAGTCCGAATTTGGTCCATTTTGTATCTGTTGTATAACCTCTTGATAGGTTAAATGACCTTGTTGTTTTCCTTTATTCAGTAAATCTTGAAGTTCTGGTTCCAGCAGTGATACATCTAATAGCGACACAATATCTCTCCTTGTCATCCATGACGTTGGGGAGCCCAGGGGGCCGATCTGCAGAACAATATGCTGTTATTTTTCCTTAACGAACAATAATAACGAAATATCGATGGAACACGATAAACGTAATTTATGTTACCGCAATTGTTTTGCCTATCTCGTTGATCCAAAAACAGAATTGGGATTCCTTTTTTGGAGCATGGGACTCCTTGCCGATACCATCCAAAATCATTTCGATTCGTATCGGTTTATTTACTGTCCGGACCCTCTTCTTCCGTGAAGAGGGATCCACCGGCCAGGTTTTGCTGTTTGCGCACGAGAAGATCGCGTAATTCCACCAGAGCCGACAGCTTCTCGTCACTGTCGCGATCTTTTTCCCGTAAAGCGCTAATCTGCTTCGGTTCTTCCCGTTCTATTTTGAAACGCTCGAAACCGTTTTGTATCTCTTCCATATATCGTTCGCGAAATTCATCTTTTTTTAGACGCTGATCTAAATGTTTGGACTCCGCCGAATCGGCAATTCCGATTAAGAACTTCTTCATCTCCGCATCTTCATATCGAAGAATCAGTTCTTTAAAATCGGGAATAATTCCCTGATCCGTTAAATAACAGCCCAACAGGTTCAGTTGACGTACCACGGGCGAACGAAACAACTCCTTGTTAATTCGCGTCTCCATTTCCCGAAACATCTCGGGAAGACCGAACCAGGCCTCCAAATAATTTTTTTCCAGTTCGTTCGGCAGGAGCCCGCTATTGCTCCATATACTTCTATCGAACCGCGCAAATTGTATGGCTATTGTCTCTTCCTCTGTCAGACTCTCTTCCAACATCGGAAAAACAAATTGCTCGTGTAACGATACGGTTGTGATCCCTTCTTGATTTTGCCCCTGATTTTGCCCCTGATTTTGCCCCTGATTTCGACCGGGCAACTCTTCGGAACCCGTATAATTTTCCGCAGGACTCAAATAATCGTCTCGGCGCTCATATTGCTCTCGATTCCGGCGATGCTCCTGAATCCCTTTTCGTATTTCATCTTCACCGATTCGGAATCGTAAAGCCAGCCTCTGAATCATTTTCTCCGTTCGAATACGAACGGGATCGTTCAAATCGGCCTTTGTCGGAAACAGAGCGACAATCGACAGCATTTGGTTCAAAGCGTTAGTGGAGGCAACGATATCATTTTCCAAGTCGATCCCCTGAACCGCAATATTAAACGCATGATCCAGAACATCAACCGTTTTTGTTTCAAGGAGGTCTTCAAAAGCGTCTCGACCGTTATTCAGCAGGAATTCACAGGGATCTTTTCCCATTCCTTCCGGAAGAGTCAGAACCGACATATCGGCCCCCTGCTGAACAAAATCCTTTAAAACGGCCGCAGCTCGTTTTCGTCCCGCTTCGTCGCCGTCGAGAACGAGAATCAGTTTTTTGGTCATTCGCTTGAGAATCCGAATATGTTCCGGCCCCAACGCGGTTCCCAAAACGGCCACCGCCTCCGTAAATCCAAACTGATGCGCCATAATACAGTCGGTATAACCTTCCATAATCAGAGCGCGTCCAGACAGACCAAATTGGGCCTGATCCAGACCATAAAGCATTTTTCGCTTTAAAAACACGGCGGTTTCCGGGGAATTTAAATATTTCGCCGGACTTGTACTACCCGGCAACATTCGCCCACCAAACGCAACCGTTTTATGACTGATATCACAAATAGGAAACAGAACACGACCATAGAATCTATCGTAATACCCATGTCGTTCCCAATCTTCCAGGATTGGTCTTTTTCCTGGCGTTCGTGAATTATTTTTTCGAACTAAAACACCCGCAGCCTCTAAAACAGCCACGCGTTCCCTGCGATAACCTATCAGTTCCAACAGGAAGTTGTTTCGAACCGGAGCGTAACCGATACGAAATTGTTCGATGGTTGCGTCGGTCATACCACGTTCTTTTATATATTGTCGTGCCGGCTCCGCCTCCGGGTCATGAAGAAAGACTTCATGATAATTGCCCGCCAGCCAATCCAGCGCGGAATAAATCGCTCGTTTACCGATAGAAGTGGCTACAAAAGACTGTCTGGAATCTTCGGACTCTTCCGGTATCAAACCGGTATGATATTCCGATGGATTCTTTTTTCGGGGTTTTAGCTCGATTCCCGCCTCTTCCGCCAGAATTTCCAGCGCTTCATGGAATTCGACTCCCTGCTGCTTCATAATAAAGGAGAAAATATCGCCTCCAATATCACAAACCCAACATTTAAATGTCTGCCGCTCCGGGTTTACCTGAAGACTGGGCCTCTTGTCATCGTGCCATGGGCAACGACCAACATAATTACGCCCTTGTCTTTGTAATGGAATATATTTCGAAACAAGATCAACTATATTAATTCGGTCTCGAATTTGTTCCTTGACATCCAATGGTGAATTCAGCAAAGCCATGCCTCTGAAATAAAAAGATTCTTTTCTTTTTCTTTCATATAGACAGGAAAACCTCCCTTTTTTCCTCTTTATGATTGAGATTATTGTTATGGGTCTTTTGTTTCAACACCTCCTGTGTTGTGGATTTTACAGCTTTTTCCAGCCACAATTCCAAGCAACGTAGGGATTATAGCGGTTATTTAAAAATCCGTCAAGAGCAATTTTCCAAAAAACAGAAAAAAGTGCTAAAGTCTGGATAGAACAGTTATTTTACCATGATTTTAAGACACACCAACCTTTTAACTATTGAATATTATTATAGACGCAACAGAATTCCATTTTCATGGTCCAGGGGCAGAAACAAATAATATCGGAAAACAACCCCATTATATTTATAATTCGTAACCATTCACGAACGATTTTGGAACCACGGATATCACGGATAAACACTGATAATCTGCCATAAAATACAATTTTTACAATAATAAACTAACATTTTAACTATTATAATAAATAATTTATCATAAAAAAGTTTGTTTGCCAAAAAACTATCCGTGAAAATCAGTGTTATCCGTGGTTTCACATTATATCCGTGAATGGTTACTATAATTCAACATATTTACAATTCACGACACAGAGTAAAAACCTGAATATACAAGAGTTATAAAAAGGTTACCGTTTAAAAAGCGATTTACCCCCTTGAAAATATTTTTTCTCTTTATATAATGTAAAGTTGCTATATAGTATACATTGAGACTGGACCTGTACAGGAAGTGATTTCTGAAAGGTCGAATTGTTTTTTTATGGTTTTTCAGGAGAGATATCCAGATGGTGACCAACACTCAAGACTTGGATTTAAAACAGTTGGTTTTGTACAATAATTCATTTGGTCCACGCGAGATTAGTCAGGTTGTGGCGGAGATAAGTCGTGATCTAAAGAAATTTGACGAGTTAAAGGAAGCTGTTTTTCAACTTAAATCAAAGAGTGACGATGAATTGAATCCAGCGACACAGGTTAAGTTGGGAGTCTGCCTTTATCATTTAGGGCTGTATCAAGAGTCATTGACAGCCCTAAAAAAGGGAGATGGCGGAGCACTGGCACAATTTTATTTTGCGAAATTACATGTGGTCAATAAAAAATGGGATGAAGCGTTAGCCGCCTATAATCTGGCACAGTCATCCGGGTATGATCACGATACGTGTGCGCTTGGGCGCGCGGAAGTATTGCGTTTTATGGGGAAAGCGAACGAGGCCCTGCATGAACTGGACATTCTTTGTGGCGCGGTAGAGCAGACGGCGGAATATCTTTATCAACGCGGGGCTACGGTTGCCGTTATTGGAGGAAATCTTCCGGAAGTTGTCGCTCTTTACGAGCGTGCTTTAGCGGTCGATAAAAATCATCCTGGCGCATTATTCGGACTTGCTCTGGAAAACGAACGCTGGGGAAATGACGAAAACGCACTTGATCTCTATAAAAAAGCCGTTATCCATTTTCCAACCAATGTTGGAACCTTGATTAATCTTGGTCTTCTTTATGAAGATATGGAATTATACGAACAGGCTATCGTCTGTTTTCAGCGTGTTTTGGACTCCTATCCCACCCATAAACGAGCGGCCCTGTTTTTAAAGGATGCCCGTGCGTCCAGTGAAATGCTCTTTGATGAAGACGCACAACGAAAACGTGATCGGGTTAATTTAACCTTAAATATGCCTATAACCGATTACGAACTCTCCGTTCGAAGTCGAAACTGCCTGAATGCCATGGGAATCAATACGTTGGGGGAACTCTGTCGGCGTTCGGAGCAAGAGCTTTTAGCCAGTAAAAATTTTGGTGAAACCAGTTTAGTGGAGATTAAAGATATTTTAACACTTAAAGGGCTCAAATTAGGCATGTATTCTCCGGAAAAGCCGGTCGTCGAAGAGCCGGAGGTCGAAGAAATATCCGAAGAAGAACAGAATATTCTGTCTCGTCCGGTTGGAGATTTAAATTTGTCGGTTCGTGCCCGTAAATGTATGAATCGTCTGAATATTCAAACGATAGGTGAATTGGTTCGAAGAACAGCAGATGATCTGTTGGAATGTAAAAATTTTGGTGTTACCAGTTTGAAGGAAATTCGTGAAAGATTAACGGTATTCAATATTAAACTTCGCGGCGAATGATTTAATGATGAAAGATTTTCTTTTTCTGTTCGGGTGGTCCATAGCCTCTTGTACCTGTTTTTTGCTTCTGCAATTTTCTAATAGAACGGGAGGAGAGGAAGTTTCCAGGAGACCGTTCATTGATTTTTCGCGCCTCAATCGGGAGGAATTAAAAGTTCCTCCTTTTTCTCTACCGAACCCACTGATTTTTCAGGATGGTACACCTGTAAAAAACAAAGAAGACTGGTTTGAACGTCGTCGTCCGGAACTTCTTCGTCTTTTTTCGGAGAATGTCTACGGACAAACGCCAACGGATTTCAAGGGGCGGATTCGTTACAAAACCATTTCCGAGGCGGTTGTATTTGAGGGGAAGGGGTTACGTCGTGAAATAGCGATTTATTTTACAGATCGTCCGGACACGTTGGTTCTCCATCTATTGATTTTTACTCCCAATCGATTAGAAGGTCCTGTTCCGACCTTTTTGGGGTTAAATTTTAAGGGGAATCATACGGTTTCCCGAGATCCCGGTATTCATCTTCCGATGGTATGGAATAGCGAATGGGATGTAACAACTCCTGTTTTAGCTGCGGAAGAAAATCGGGGATCTTCCGAAAGTCGATGGCCGGTTGAATTCATTTTGGAACAAGGTTTTGCTCTGGCCACTGCCTATTATAAAGAAATAGATGTCGATGTAAACGATAATTTCGAACGGGGAATCCATACTTTATTTAAGATTAATGGCCAAAAAAATCGAACCGACGAGGAATGGGGAAAAATCGGTTCCTGGGCTTGGGGGTTGAGTCGATGTATGGATTATTTGGAAGGGGATTCCCGAATCAATTCCAAACAAGTAGTTTTAATCGGTCACAGTCGGTTGGGAAAAACGGCATTATGGGCAGGAGCGCAGGACGAACGTTTTGCCATTGTTATTTCGAATGACTCCGGTTGCGGAGGAGCAGCACCAGGTCGAAGGTTTTTTGGCGAATATCCAAAATTCCTTTCGGACATTCGTCCCCATTGGTTTTGTAAAAAATATAATAAATTAGCCGAAAATGTCGAGCAGATTCCTGTAGATCAAAATGAATTGATTGCGTTAATGGCTCCTCGACCGGTCTATGTCGCTAGTGCTACCTTGGATGACGGAGCCGATCCCAAAGGGGAATTTTTGAGTGTTTTAAACGCTGATTCTGTTTATCGTTTTCTTGGTCTTCCCGGTTTGGGAGATACGACAGAATGGCCAAAACCGGATATTTCCATTGGTCAGACGCTTGGATATCATGTTCGTACCGGAAAACATGATATTACTTTATTTGACTGGCAACAGTATCTCTTTTTTGCAAAAAGATATTTTAAGGTTGATTTTGATCGTTAGAATCGTTACTGATGGTAGATAATTATAAATATTTTGGATAAAATTGGGTCTGCGTTCAAATTAGTGCTTGCTTTACCCAAGTTCTCTAATTATTATATAATAGTTGGGATAATTTCTTTTGTGTGAAAGAATTTCAGAAATCAAGGTGGATGCGAATTGTTCGCGGAAAACCCGATGAATTGTTTTGGGAGAATATAAAATATGAGTCGGAATAAACGTAATTTTAGTTTGGTTATTATTTCGTTGGCATTGTTTTTGGCAATATCAATAATATGCGGTTCGGCGCTGGCCCAAAACTCGAATAATAACAGTAATAACAGCAACAACAGTAATAACAGTAACAATCGAAACAATAATAACAACAATAACAATAACAATAACAATAATAACAATAACAATAATAACAGCAGTGGTAATCATGGAACAGGTAGTGGTATTCTGATTCAGCCTGATGGTGTTTTGAAGCGTATTATTGGAGATACTGGAGCTTTGAGTGAAGCCCGAAGAAATGCCATAATCAATTCAGTTCCCACAGATCTTCGCGAACCGAGCCAAAATCGGAAGGTTTCATTGACGAAACTTGAGAAGAAAATTATTGAGAACAAGGGTATTATAACCGACGATATGCAAAATATGGCTGGATTATTACGAATAGAGAATATTTTTGTGTATCCGGAATCGGGAGAAGTTGTTATTTCAGGGCCTGCGGAAGGATGGACTGTCAATAGCGAAGATGCCATAGTGGGATGTCGTTCGCAGTTACCGACCCTACGTTTGGATGATCTGATTGTTGCGTTAAGAGCGTTTCCTGCCAATGGTAAAAGTTCATCCCTGGTTGGTTGTTCGATTGACCCTAGTGAAGAAGGACTTCGCAGTATGCAGAAGTTTATTCATGAACAGAGTCAGCCAAATCTTTTGAATTCCAGTGAAGTTACAAATTACGCCAAGGGACTTCGCGATTCATTGGGTCTTCAGAATGTTAAAGTATGGGGAGTGTCTCCAAAAACCAATTTTGCAGCGACTCTGGTTGCCGCAGACTATCGGATGAAATTGATTGGTATTGGTTTGGAAAAGCCTCCAGTTCGTATGAATACCTATTTCGAAAAATCCATTCCCGGTACTATGAGTCCGAATGGTATGGTTCGATGGTATTTTCAGCCGGATTATAACTGTGTCGTCATGACGGAAGATCATTTGGGTATGCAGATCGTTGGAAATGGTGTCAATCTTGTTGGTGAAGATGAATTGGTAACTGCGGAAGGTCAACGTATTGCGGCTAAAGGTCATGGTAATCGAGCTGCAAAAGTCTATGCGAAGAGTTTTACCGACAAATATAATCAGATTGCAAAAGCGGAACCTGTTTACGCCCAACTGCGAAATCTGATTGACATGACAGTTGTTGCCGCCTGGCTCCAGAAGGAAAACGTTTATTCCAAGACCAATTGGAATATGGATTTCTTCGGAAGTGAAGAAAAATATCCGTTGGAAACAGCGACTCCGATTAAATTCGCCGACTCCGCTGTAAACGTTCGATATCACAGTAACGGTAAAGTCGTTTCCTATCCGACAGGTGGAGGGGTTATGATTCAGCCCGCGATTGCTCTTGATTCGGAACATGTTAAATATGAAAATAAAGACGTCATTACAAACAAACGTGATGATGTCAAATCCGAACTGAAAAACAGTAATTGGTGGTGGGACTAATTTATTGGTGATGGAACTAATTTATTGGTGGTGAAACTAATTTATTGGTGGTGAAACTAATTTAAAGGAATCACTTTTGGTGTAATGGTAGTGTGACGACTGCCTGATAGGCTGACGAACAGCAGACATCTTGTCTGCTGTTTTTTTTGTGATATTCATATTTTTTATGGGTGTTCGCAGGAAAAGATATCAACCATATTTTAGCGATAAATTATACTGTACGACACTATAAATTCGGCAATTACTGGGAGTACAGATGTCTCGTCCGCATACTCCAAAACAGGCGTCTCGCTTGTTTTGAAAAATAGACTTTTATAACGACCTTGAGTATATAGGAAAACCTTCAGGGTTACTGAAGTCTGTGTCCATTCATGATAATCCCTACTTCGGATTTTTGCTATTTGTTTACATAATGGCATCAACACCTCTTTTCAGAAAACTCCCATAAAATTTTTCTTGTATAATGTTGCAATCGGGTTCATTTTTCGGTAAACTATCTAGTGGTAGACAACACTTTCATTTAGGAGTTCATTCAGGGGAATAAAACAGACGAGACGCCTGTTTTCCCGGTATTGCGGACGAGACGTCCGCGTTCCAGTCAACTCCTGGGGAATAAAACAGGCGAGACGCCTGTTTTCCCGGTATTGCGGACGAGACGTCCATACGCATTAACTTAAATTCAACGATAGAATAGGTAA